>CAZTZW010000054.1:0-11007 GCA_964618085.1 uncultured Elusimicrobia bacterium | reverse complement strand
CCGGGCTCGCGCGCCAGACGCACGCCGGCGCGGCGCACGAGTTCCTCGCCGCCGGCCAGGACGGGCGCTCCGCCATACGCGGGGCCCTCGTCCTGGCCGGCGACGCGCGCGTCGTCGAGGTCGTCATCGACGAGCCCGCCGTGCCGCTGGTAGCCGAGGCGCTGGCCCAGCCGGAACTGCCGCTCGCCCCGCAGGCCGCGGCCCCGGCGCCCGCCGCCGTGGGCGACGACGGACGCATCGGCAAGTTCGACCTGAACGGCGGCGAACTGACTCCGAACCAGGTCGAGCTGCGCTTCTTCCCGGCCCAGACCGTGACCGCCATCAACCAGATGATGCTGACGTACGGCGTGCCCGACGGCGCGGTACGCCGCCGCGGCAACGGCCTGCTACTGATGCTCGACGCCGGCCGGCCCGAGAACGCCCGCCGCCTCGCCCTCGCCTTCGGCCAGGACAGCCGCGTCTCGCGCGTGCGCCTGCACGCGGCCCATCGCGAGCCGCTCTCGCGCGCGCTCCCGCCCGACACGCCGGGCATCGGCCGCCTCGAGCTCCAGATCCCGCCCGGCCCCCGGATGACCTCCAGCCGCCTGTTCGCCGGCAGCGGCGGCGTGGAGCTGGCCGCGCGGAGGGAGCTCGCGGACGCGCTGCGCGCGGCGCGCCTCACGACGGAGGCCCGTGAGGCGACGGAGCGCGTCCTGAACGTCCTGCGCCGCGCCATGACCGGGGACGAGCGCCCCGTCGAGCTCGCGTGGAGCGTCGAGGACGACCGCGTGCGCATCCGCTCCTCGGCCGCTTTGCCCGCCGCCTTCGTCGACCGCCTGGCGCCCCTGGTCTCCGGGGAGCTGGCACGGGACCTCGCCCTCCTCAACGCGCGGGTGCTCTGGCATTACGGCATCGCCGACATGGGCGGGGTGTGGCTCGAGATGATGCCCCGTCGCGACCCGCCCGAGCCGGCCCCGGAAGTCTCCGCGGAGCTGCCCGAGTGGCGCCCCGGCGAGGGAGCGCGCGGCCGCGCCGTCGAGTTCGCGCGCGCCTTGCTCGCGCAGGGCGACGTCCGCGGGCCGACCTTGCGCATGAGCGCCGCCGAGGCTTTGGCCGCGCTCTCGACGCCCGACGACCTGCCCGCCGCCCGCCAGTGGGCGGGCTCGCGCGCCGTCAGCCGCCGCTACCCCGAGATCGCGGCCGGCGCCCTGACCGTCGCCCGGCACGGCGCGTCGCGGAGCGACCTCGACGTCCTCAAGGGCGCGGCCTACCGTCTCTCGGCGCACGGCTTCGACGGGCACGCCTACAACGCGGTCAAGTCCCGCGTCAGCGAGGCCGTCGCGCGCCTGCTCGGCCGCGCCGCCCCCCGCGGCCGCTCCCGCCTGCCCGACCTCTACCGCGAGGAAGAGTCCAAGGAGGCGGCCAGCCACGTCCTCCGGCACCCCGACGAGTCCCGCTTCGGCGTGCACCGCAGCGAGGTCCTCCTCGACGCCTACTACGAGGCGATGGCGCTGTACGGCGACGAGGATGCCACCGACCTCCTCCTCCAGGAGTGGACGCAGAAGCGCGTCCCGCTCCTCTACGAGCACCTCGCCCGGGTCGCGCCCGAACGCCTGGACGCCGTGCTCGCGCGCGGCCGCGCCCTCCTCGCCGCCGGACGCGCGCCCGATGGAGCGGACCGCCTGCTCCTGCTCTACGCGCTGGCCGAACGCGGCGCCGTCGAGGAGACGCAGGTGCTGCTCTCCATCGTGACCGACGGCTGGCGCGGCGCCCTCGACGGACAGACCAAGCCCCTGGCCGGCGAAGCCCTGGCGCGCGCGGCGGCGCGCGGGCCGCGCGCGGCCGCCGTCATCCTCCCGGCCGTGCGTCCGTGGCTGCGCTCGCATCTCGGCGATGGGGCCAACTTCTCGCGCGTCGTGGCCGCGGTCCAGGCCGTCGGCGCGGCGGGCGACGCCTCGGACCTCGCCGAGCTCGAGCGCATCGTCCGCGTCGACCCCGGCGCGGTCAGCTTCGAGCACGAGATGACCCAGCACGAGGCCGCGCTCGCCTGGGCGCGCGTCGCCGTCCGGACGGGCGCGGCGCGCGACCTGCTCACCCGCGCCCCGGCGGGCGGCGGCCTGCCGCCCTTGCTGGCCATGCTCGCCGACCGCTCCGCCGTGGTGAACAAGGCCGCCATGGAGGCTCTCAAGCTCCTGCTCACCCCGCGCCAGGCGGCGCGCGCCCCGCTCCCCGAGACCTCCGGCGTCCCGTCTCTCCCGGCCGGCGTCATCCCTCCGGCCCCGGCGCCCACCGACGCCGCTCGACGCCTGCACGACCGCCCGTCGACGGCGGGCGGCGGCGCCCAGACCATCCTCGAGCTCGAGTCGCGCGAGCGCCTGGATTCGCCGGGCTACGAGCCCGTCGGACGGCTCGACGCCGCGGCCCGCGGCCTGCACTGGACCATGGCGACGGCGCTCAAGGCCGCCCTGGAGGCCGTGGCCGGGACGCCGTTCGCCGGCCCCGCCCTGACCTTCCGCACCGAGTCCGAGAGCTTCACGTGGACCGTGCGCGAGGCCGCGCCGCGCCTCTTCGACGCGCCCGCCGTCGCCGGCCTGCGCGAGTACCTCTCTTTGCTGCTGTACTGGACCACCCTCGACGGCGCGACGGCCGGCGCCAGGGCCGGCGAGCTCGAGACGCGCATCCCCGGGACCGTCGCCCTGCTCCGCGCGCTGAGCGCCGTCGTCGCCGCCGGCGGCCGCGTCGGCCTCGACCACGAGCCGGGCCGCGCGGGGGCGCACGGACGCGGCGCGCTCGAGGTCTGGTGGTCGTCGACGACGCCGGCCCCGCCGCCGCGCCGCTGATGACCGACCTCTCGCCGCTCGCGCTCGCGGGCCTTTCCGCGGCCGTGTTCCTCGCCGGCGCGGTGGACGCTCTGGCCGGCGGCGGCGGCCTCATCACGCTGCCCGCCTACCTGGCGGTGGGCCTGGACCCCGCCTTGGTGCTCGGCACCAACAAGCTCTCGGCCTGCTTCGGCACCGTCGTCTCCACGGTGCGCTACCAGCGCGCCCTGCGCTTCTCCGTGCGCGCCTTCGCGCCCGCCATCCTGGCGTCCCTCGTCGGCTCGTGGCTGGGCGCCCGCCTGGCCATCCGCGTGGACCCGTCCTGGCTGAGGCCGCTTCTCCTGTGCGTCCTCCCCGTCATCGCCTGGCTGGTGCTGACCCGGCGCGACTTCGGGGCTCACGACCACAGCGCCCGCCTGCCGCCCAGGGAGCTGGCGCGCCGCGGCGCGGCGGTGAGCTTCCCCGTCGGGCTCTACGACGGATTCTTCGGCCCCGGCACGGGGACCTTCTTCGCGCTGGGCTTCACGCGCTGGTGCGGCTACGACCTCCTCCACGCCACCGCTCGGGCCAAGATCTTAAACCTCGTCTCCAACGTCGCCGCCCTCGCCGCCTTCGCCTGGGCCGGCCGTCTGCATTGGGGCCTCGGCCTGAGCATGGCCGCCCTGAGCGTGGCGGGCAACTGGGTCGGCTCGCACCTCGGCGTCAGCCGCGGCGCCGCCGTCATCCGTCCCGTCGTCGCCCTCGTGTGCGGCGCGCTGTTCCTCAAGCTCCTCGCCGACGCGCTCTAGAATCCCGCCGCCCCGGGGGCCATTGGACCCAGGCGCCCGCGCGCGTCGAAGCTACCCTATGGAGGATGAAGGCTCTGTGCCTCGCCCTCCTGCTCGCCGCTCCCCCGGCCTCCGCCGCCGGCCACGACGCCGTGCTGGCACGCGCGGCCGAGGTCTACGCGCCCGTCTTCGCCGCCCGCGGCCTGAAGCTGGAGTTCGTCGAGGACCGTCAGGGCATCATGAGCGCGCGCGCCGACATCACGGCCGACGGGCGCGCCGTCGTCGGCGTGGACGCCGGCGTGCGCGCCAACCCGCTGCTCTCCGAGGACGGCTTCCGCTTCATGGTCTGCCACGAGATCGCCCATCTCCTGGGCGAGCCCCCGCGGCGTCCGCCGCCGCCCGAGTACGACGGCCCCGTCGGGACCGACGGGCTCACGCTGTTCTCCGCCGAGGGCCAGGCGGACTACGCCGCCGCCGCGTGCCTGCGGCGCCTCCTCGACGGCGGGAACCACGCCGACGACGCGCGGCCCGCCTTCCCGTACACGGCATCGCGGTGCGCCGCGCGCTTCTCCGACGCCGCGGACGCGGCCTTGTGCCGCCGCGTCGCCATGGCGGGATGGGATTTCATCCGGGCCATGACCATCCAGGTACCCATCGCCTTCGATACCCCGTCGCAAGAGGCCGTTGCGCGTACTTTGGACGAAATCTATCCGACGCGCCAATGCCGTCTCGACACCGTCCTGGCCGGCGCGCTCGAGGCGCCTCGCCCCGCCTGTTGGTATCGGGACTAGGTATAATCCCGTCGTGCAGGAACGACTCGTCGCCGTCTACGAACTCCCGGGCCCCGAAGCAGAGGCCCTGCGCTTGGCGAAAGCCGTCGCTTGGGAGGAGACCGTCGAGGTCCCCGAGGACTTCCCCCTCCCCCCCGCCGTGCGCGACGACGTCGTCGGCAAGGTCGGCAAGTGCGAGCCCGTCGCGAGCGGCCGCTTCAAAGTGGAGGTCGAGTTCCCCGCCGCGCTCGGCGGGCGCATCGGCACCTTGCTCAACCTGGTCTTCGGCAACGCCTCCATCTGGCCGGGCCTGCGCCTCGTCGACGTGCGGCTGCCGGGCTCCTTACTGACCACCTTGCCCGGACCCTCCTTCGGGCCCGAGGGACTGCGCGAGCTCACCGGGGCGAAAGGCCGCCCGCTGCTGGCCACCGCGCTCAAGCCCATGGGCGCGACGGTGGAATCGCTCGCGCGCGCCGCCGCGGAGTTCGCCCTCGGCGGCGGCGACATCGTGAAGGACGACCAGAACCTCGTCGACCGCGACCTCGCCGCCTTCAAGGACCGCGTCGCGCAGATCGCCGAGGCCGTCGCCGCGACGAAGTCGCGCTGCCTCTACCTGCCGCATCTCTCCGGCCCGCAGGAGGAGCTCGCCACGCGGCTCGACTTCGTCCTCGCCTGCGGCCTGAAGGGCGTGCTCGCCTGCCCCTCCATCCTCGGGCTCGACGAGGTCCGCCGCCTCGCGGCCTCGCGCGAGATCGTGGTCATGGCGCATCCCGCCTTCTCGGGCGCGCTGTACTGCGACCGCTCTCACGGCATCGAGACGGCCCTGTGGCACGGCGTCTTCATGCGCCTCATCGGCGCCGACATCTCCGTGTTCCCCAATTCCGGCGGCCGCTTCGGCTTCACGTCCGCGGAATGCCGCACCATCGCCGCGCGCTGTCGCGAGCCGCTCGGCCCGCTCAACGCCGCGCTGCCCGCCCCGGGCGGCGGCATGAAGCTGGAGCGCGCGAAGGACCTCGCGGCCGATTTCGGCCCGGACGCCGTGTGGCTGGTCGGCGGCTCCCTCCTCATGCACCCCGGCGGCCCCCGCGCCGGCGCCGCCGCCTTCCGCGACGCCATGTCCAAAGCCTTCTAACGGCTGCGGATTAACACAGAGGCGCGGAGACACAGAGACGCACAGAGAAAAGACAGGTAAAAGCTACGTTTTTCACTCCCGTCCGTTCTCCGTGCGTCTCCGTGTCTCCGTGTCTCTGCGGCGAGCCGTTCTCCGTTATATTAGGGAACGCGTTGACGGGCTCGACGGGGAATTGCTACACTTGACCTTCGCCGTTATAACCGTTTTAGGAGCAAATCCCCGATCAACAACAGGTATCAGGCCTTTAGGGAGACCCGGGACACCACCCGGATCAACCAGTTCATACGCGCGGCTCAAGTGCGCGTCATCGACAGCGACGGTAGTCAGATCGGCGTCAGGGCGACCAGCGAGGCACTCGCTATCGCGCGGCAGCGTGGTTTGGACCTCGTCGAGGTGGCGCCCAACGCGAACCCGCCCGTCTGCAAGATCCTTCCCTACTCGAAATATAAATACGAGAAGGACAAGGAAGAGCGGGAGTCCCGCAAGAAGCAGAAGGCGGGGCTGCTCAAGGAACTGCGTTTCCGTCCCAACATCGGCCAGCACGACCTGGACGTCAAGGTCAAGCAGATCGCGGAGTTCATCGACGCTCACGACAAGGTCCGCATCACGGTGGTCTTCCGAGGCCGCGAGATGCAGCACCGAGACCTGGGCTTCAAGCTTTTGATGTCGATTCAAGAGAAGTTGGCCGACAAGGCGGCCGTCGAGCAGGCGCCGATGCCTGACCGCAACCGCCTCGTGATGACGTTGATCCCAAAGCCGCATTAACTGAAGAAGTCGAGGAAAAGTACGATGCCGAAGCTCAAGTCGCACTCCGGCGCTAAGAAGCGCTTCCGCAAGACCGGTTCGGGGAAGATCAAGCACGAGCACCCCGGCCAGCGTCACCTGATGGCCCCGCTCGGCGGCAAGCGCCGCCGCTTCCTGCGCGGCTCCGATTATCTCAACGGCACCGACAGCAAGATGCTCCGTCGGTACCTCCCCTACTAGAGGTCAACATCCATGCGCATCAAGTCCGGCGTCACCACTCGCGCCCATAAGAAGAAGTACTTCAAGCTCGCCAAGGGCTTCTACTCCGCCAAGTCCACGCGCTGGCGGATGGTCAAGCAGCAGGTCGAGCAGTCCCTCAACCGCGCCTACATGGGGCGCAAAGACAAGAAAGGCGATTTCCGCACTCTGTGGATCGAGCGCATCAACGCGGCCTGCCGCCAGAACGACACGACCTACGGCCGCTTCATCAACGGCCTGAAGAAGGCCGGCGTCACGCTCAACCGCAAGATGCTGTCCGAGATGGCCGCGCGCGACGGCGCGTCCTTCAAGAAGCTCGTCTCGATCGCCACGGGCGCTTAAAAACCCGGCCATGGAGCCGATGACCCGCGCCGCCTGGGACCAGGCTTACGCGCGGGTCGAGGCCGCCCTCAAGGGGGCGGCCGAGAACGCCGCGGACCTCCCGACGCTCGAGGAGGTCCGCGTCCGTTTCATGGGGCGCAAGGGCGAGCTGACCGAACTGCTCAAGGCCCTCAAGGACCTCCCCCTCGACGACAAGAAGGCGCTGGGCCCCAAGGGCAACACGCTCAAGGAGTCCTTCGACGCGGCCGTCTCCGCCCGGCGCGCCGCGCTCGAGGACGCCGGCGACGCGGCGGCGCTGGCCAAGGACGCCGTCGACCTCTCCCTGCCGGCGCTGCGCCCGCCGAAGGGCCGCCTGCACCCCCTGACGACGACCCTCCACGAGATGGCGCGCATCTTCTCTTTGCTCGGCTACTCCTGGGCGGAGGGGCCCTTCATCGAGGACGACAAGCACAACTTCACGGCGCTCAACATCCCCGCCGACCATCCCGCGCGCGACAGCCAGGACACGTTCTATCTGCAGGGCATCCCGTGGCTCCTGCGCACGCACACCTCCACCGTGCAGATCCGCACCATGGAGGCCATGCGCCCGCCCGTGCGCGTCGTCTGCCCCGGCCGCGTGTTCCGCCACGAGCAGCTCGACGCGACGCACTCGGCCGTGTTCCATCAGGTCGAGGGCTTGGTCGTCGACGAGAACATCGGCTTCGCCGACCTCAAAGGCCACCTGCAGACCTTCCTCGAGAAGCTCCTCGGCTCCGCGACCAAGACGCGCTTCCGCCCCTCCTTCTTCCCCTTCACCGAGCCCTCCACCGAGGTGGACGTGAAGTGCCTGTTCTGCCCGGGCACCGGCTGCCCCGCCTGCAAGCACACCGGCTGGATGGAGATCCTCGGCGCCGGCGTCGTGCACCCCAACGTCCTTTCCGCCGTGAACTACGACCCGGAGAAGTGGAGCGGCTTCGCCTTCGGCCTCGGCGTCGAGCGCGTGGCCATGCTGCTCCACGGCGTGCGCGACCTGCGCGACTTCTACTCCAACGACCTCCGCTTCCTGAGGCAGTTCGATGAAGATCTCGTATAACTGGCTCAAGAAGCACCTGCCCCTCGAGCTCTCCGCCGAGGACCTCTCCAAGCACCTGCTCAGCCTGGGCTTCGAGGTCGCCTCGCGCGAGCGCCGCGGCCCCGCCTTCACCGGCGTGGTCGTGGGCAAGGTCCTCGCCAAGGACAAGCACCCCAACGCCGACAAGCTCGCCGTCTGCGTGGTCGACGACGGCGCGAAGAAGTGGAGCGTGGTCTGCGGCGCCCCCAACGTGGACGCCGGCCAGACCGTCGCCTTCGCGCGCATCGGCGCGGAGCTCCCCGGCGGCTTCAAGATCGAGGGCCGCAAGCTGCGCGGCGTCGAGAGCCAGGGCATGATCTGCTCGCGCGCCGAGCTCGGCCTGCCCAAGGACGTCGACGGCATCTGGGTCATGGGCGAGGGTCCGGCGCTCGGGACCGACGTGGGCTCCTTGCTCGGGCCCGCCGACGACATCCTCGAGGTCGAGGTCACCTCCAACCGCCCGGACTGCCTCTCCCACGCCGGGCTGGCCCGCGAGCTGGCGGCCTTCTTCAAGCAGAAAGCCCTCTCCGTTCCCGCCGCCCTAGACGAGGTCGGCTCCGCCTCGTTCCCCGTGACCGTCGAGGACGCGGCGGCCTGCCCGTACTACAGCGCCCGCCTCATCGAGGGCGTCAAGAACGGCGCGGCGCCGGGCTGGATGCGCGACGCGCTGGAAGCCGTCGGCCTGCGTCCCATCAACGCCGTGGCCGACGTCACGAACTGGGTCCTGCACGACCAAGGCCAACCGTTGCATGCCTTCGACGCCGACACGCTCAAGGGCGGCAGGATCGTCGTGCGCCGCTCGCGCGCGGGCGAGACCCTGAAGGCGCTCGACCACAAGACGTACGTCCTGCCCGAAGGCCTGCTCGTCATCGCCGACGACGAGCGCCCGGTCGCGCTGGCCGGCGTCATGGGCGGCGAGGAGACCGCGGTCACCGAGAAGACAACGCGCGTCCTCCTCGAGGCCGCTCATTTCGCGCCGGCCGAGGTGCGCCGCTCCTCCCAGCTCACCCACCTGCGCTCCGACTCCTCCTACCGCTTCGAGCGCGGCACCGACCCCCTGCTGCCGGCGGCCGCGGGCGCGCGCGCCGCGGCGCTCATCCTGCAGGCCTGCGGCGGGAAGGCCGCGAAGGCGGCCGAGGCCGCCAGCGACGTCCGTCACGTCGGGCGCCGCATCCGCGCCACCACGGCCCGCCTCAACGCCATACTCGGCTCCGATTTCGACGACGCCGCGGTGAAGGGCGTGCTCGCCTCCATCGCCGCCGAGCTGACGACGGACGGCGACGCCGTCGTGTTCACGCCTCCGAGCTGGCGCCGCGACCTCTCCCAGCCCAACGACCTGGCCGAGGAGGTCGGGCGCTTCCTGGGCTACGACGCCGTGCCCTACCGCATGGCGCCCGCCGCCCCGCGCATGGCGCGCGTCACGCCGCTGGAGGCCGCGTCGCGGCGCTCCCGCGCCCAGCTCGCCGCCTTGGGCCTGAGCGAGGCCTACCACTACGACATGCTGGGCGAGAAGACGCTCGCGTCGTGCCGCCTCTCCTCCGCCGACCTGCCCCGCGTGGCCAAGCCGCTCTCCGAGGACTGGGCCTTCCTGCGCCCGTCGCTGCTGCCGGGCCTGCTCAAGAGCGCGGCCTACAACCTCAACCGCGGCGCCGACGCCGTGCGCCTGTTCGAACTGGGCAAGGTCTACGCTCTGAAGGGTCAGGAGCCCCAGGAGCGCTGGCGCGCCGCGGGCCTCCTGCTCGGCCCCGTGCTCGACGCGCGCTGGCAGCCCGCCCGCGCGCCCCGCGCCGGCTTCCCCGACGCCAAGGCCTGCGTCGAGGAGCTGTTCGGCCGCTTCGGCCCCGTGACGTGGCTCCCGCTCGGCGAGAAGGCCGCCGGGACGACGCCCTCCGACCCCCTCTTCCACCCCGTCAACGCGGCGCGCGCCGTCGTCCGCGGCCGGCCCGCCGCGACCGTCGGCTGGGCACACCCGCGCGTCGCGCGGGCCTTCGACCTCGAGCGCGAGTGCGCCGTCCTCTTCGACGCGGACCTCGAGCTGCTCGCCGCCAACGAGGCGCACAAGACGCGCTTCGCGCCCCTCTCGCCCTTCCCGACCTCGACGCGCGACCTCGCCGTCGTCGTGGCCAAGTCCGTCGCGTACGGGGCGGTCGAGCAGTGCATCCGCTCGTGCAAGGCGGAAGACCTGCAGGACATCATGCTCTTCGATGTGTACGAAGGCAAGGGCATCGACCCCGACAAGAAGAGCCTCGCTTTCCGCCTCACCTTCGGCCGCATGGACCGCACCCTGACCGACGCCGAGGTCACGGCCGCCGTCAACGGCATCGTCCTGGCCCTGCGGACGAAGCTCGGGGCCGAACTGCGCTCATGATCGGCTCCCTCAACAGCCTCAAGCAGCTCGAGGGCCTGGTCAAGCAGGTCACCGAGGCCCTCCATAAAGCCAGCTCCGAGAACCGCGAGCTGCGCGACAAGCTCCACCGCGCCGAGACCGAGGGCAAGCGCCTGCGCGAGGAGCTCAAGACCGCGAACCTCACCTTGGCCCGCCACGAGCGTCTGCGCGCCCGCCTCTCTCGCCTCTCCGAGCGCCTGGAGCGTATCTCCTAGTGAACGAGAAGGTCGAGGTCCAGATCGGCTCGCGCCGGCTCACCGTGGAGATGGAAGGCCTCACGCCCCTGGAGATCAACGGCCTGGCCGAGAAGGTCGGCGAGCGCCTGCGCGACATCTCCGGCGCCAACAAGGGCGTCGCCGACAGCTCCAAGCTGGCCCTGCTCGCCGCGCTCTCCTTCGTGGCGGAGCTGGAGAAGGAGCGCGCCGCCCACCGCACGACCCAGAGCATGCTCGAGAACAAGGCCGAGAACCTCTCCCGCGCCCTGCGCGAGTCCCTCGAAGCCGGCGCGCCCCCCGCCGAGACCCCGTAGCCATGTCCGAGCTGTTCTCCGCCGGAGAGCAGGGCCGTCCGCTGGCCGCGCGCATGGCTCCGCGCTCCCTCGACGAGTTCGCCGGCCAGGAGGCCCTGCTGGGCAAGGGCAAGCTCCTCCGCCGCCTCGTCGAGAGCGGGAAGTTCGCCTCCGCCATCTTCTACGGCCCGCCCGGCGTCGGCAAGACGGGC
>CAZTZW010000053.1:7991-11117 GCA_964618085.1 uncultured Elusimicrobia bacterium | reverse complement strand
GCCCGCTCCAGCCAGTCCTTCGCCGTGACCGTCTTGCCGGAGCCGGAGGCGCCCAAGAGGGTCAGCGCTGGCGCGCTCGTGAAAGCCTTCTCGATCTCGTCCAGCGCGGGCTTCCGCGGCAGAGCGACCTTGTCGCCGATCAGCCCCGGGATGGTGTCGAGCTTGCTCTTGCTGAAGTCCTGAAGGCGCTTCCAGTCGGCGGCGTGCTGCGGCTGGCCCTTGAGACGAAAGCGTCCGCCGAGCTCCGCCCGCAGCTTCCGCAGGTCGAGCGAGCCGCCCGCTACGCGGTAGCGGCCGCCGATGGCGAGCAGCGCCTCCCACAGCGAAAGCGCCTCGTTCGAGTCGCCGCTCTCGAGGGCGTCGAGACAGTCCTTATGCGCCTCGCGAGCGTCCCTCGATTGGGACTCCTGGAAGTCGAACGGGCGGACCAGAACGAGGGCCAGCAGACGCCCGATGCCCTCCTCGCCGATCGAGTGCTTCGCGGCCAGCGCGGACGGGCAGGCGAAGCTCTTGAAGAGGTCGCGCTCCTCTTGCGAGCAGACCCGAGGAGTGGCGATGTGGGCGGGCAGCTCGGACGCCTGGTGCGTCTGCGCCTTCAGGCGCAGCCCCGCCAAGGCGGTCGTCACCTTGGCGGCGGGGGGAGCGACGCAGACCCCCATCTGGTCGGTCGTCTCGTCGAAGACTGGAGAGCTCTCCTTCAGCAGCTGCTCCCAGCACGCGGCGACGAACTCGGGCGGGGCCGTCTTCGCGGTGAACTGGGCGTTGCTCTTGACCGAGAACGCCCAGCGCCGCGACTCCCCGCCGCGGTCGAGCGTGAGGAGCACGTCGTCGAGCGCCCAGCCTGCGGCCTGGACCTGGAACGCGATCCGGGCCAGACGCCCGTCCGCCGGGTTGAGCGGAGGCTGCCCGGCGAGGAGCTTCGCCAGGAAGTAGGCGGCGACCTGGTCCTCGAAGAGGAACCCGCCGCCGGCCGTCAGTTTTGTAGGGGCTACGCGTTTCGGCATCGGAATTTGAGCAAGTTCCCCGTCGAGAATTCGAGCTCCAGTCAATTCTACTAGAACGGCATGCAAAGGGCCATACGGCGGATCGGTCCGCGGGCGCTCCACCCCTTCGGGGTCCTGACGAAACGGCGGTCATCCCGTCGATTCCCTCAGCTCTTGTTTTTCATACCCACCTCGCGCTCAGCCGGCCAGGAGCGAGCGCCGCCGCGTCTGCGGCATAAACGGCCATCCCCTCCGACGATCCGAAAATTCGGCCCAACCCCCGCCGCGCCCCAAATTTCCGGACAGCGCGCTCCGCGCGGCCGCCAGCTCGGCTGCGCCGGGGCGGTCGCCAGGTGGGGACCCGCCATTTATTCCTCGCCGCGGCGGCGCTCCTCGGCCGCCTTCGACCCTAGGGGTGTTCGGAGGTGGTTATGAAAAACAAGAACTGCGTGAAAGTCGGTGACGGCAGGACGGACACGGCGCCTGGATTGGGAAAGTCTCCGGCCACGGATGCTTTGAAGCGATCGAGAGTTCCTCTCTACCGGGTGATGCTCGACCGGACAGGCTCCATCCTCAAGGAGGGAACGGCGTCGGTCACGGAACCGCGAGAGGCGGCGCGACTGTTCCGGGAGTTCATCGGGGACGTGCCGGAGGAGCACTTCTGCTTGATGGTTCTCGATGCAAGAAGGAGAGTCATCGGGCTTACCGAGGTCAGCGTCGGCACGCTGTCCGCGTCCTTGGTGCACCCGCGCGAGGTGTTCCGGGCGGCCATCCTGCTCAACGGCGCGGCCGTCGTTGTGGCGCACAACCACCCGAGCGGCGACCCGGCTCCTTCGTCGGAGGACCGCGAGGCGACTCGGCGGCTCCAGCGGGCGGGGGAAATCCTCGGCATTCCGGTGGCGGACCACATCGTGCTCGGCGATGGGGAGGGAGCCTCCCTGCGCTTCTTCAGCTTTCGCGACGGCGGGCTGCTCTAGGAATGACCATGCCCCGCTACCACTACTGCGACTTCCCGATGGACGATGCGGGCGGCAAGTGCGGCAAGCCCGCGCAGCTCATGCCCCATGGTGGCCTGCGCCGCTGCGAAGGCCACGCGGCGCGTCTGCCGTATTGGCCGACCGGCTCGGAGGCGGAACCCGCTGCGGCTCCGCTTCCTGCGGCCCAGGAGGTGGAGGCGTAGGGCGTCCACGCCGCCGCCCTGGGGCGACCCGGGGCGGTCCGTGGGCGCCTTAGCCCAAGGAGAACATCATGAACATGAATGAATGCGTGAGCCGTGAGCACGATGCGTTGAAGGAGCGGCGGCGTCTGCTGGTCGAGAGGCTCAAGCCGCTCGGGGTCGTCAGGGTCGAGGTCGATTACGACGGCTGCGGGGACTCGGGCGACATCCAGGAAGTCCGCGCCCTGAAGAAGGGCGCCTGCTCCGACAAGGAGGAGCCCGCGAACCTTGACGGGCAGAGCGTCACGGTCGAGCGCTTCGAGAGCGTCTACAACGCCGAGAAGAAGGATTGGGACCGAAAGCCGTACCAGGCCACGGTGACGCTCAAGGAGGCGTTGAGCGACTTCGCCCTGGACTTCCTCTCGTTCCTCGGCATCGACTGGTACAACAACGAAGGCGGCTACGGGACCATCGTCTTGGACGTGGAGGAGGGCGAGGCCAAGGCCGAGCACAACTACCGCATCGAGTCGAGCGAGTATTCGGAGCACGCCCTGTGAGCCACACCTACCATCACGCCGTCAGCTCCGCTCGTCTCTTCGGCGGCAAGCCCGAGGACTACCAGGCCGTCCACGACTGGTTCGACGAGAGCAAGGCCCACCTGGCCGAGGCCAGGCACCGGGCCAAGCGCCATCACGCGGAAGGCATCTTCGAGGCCGAGCGCGTGTTCGGCAAGACCATCACCAACAGCAGCGGGACGAAGGTGCCCGTCCGCTACATCGGCGAGCAGCACGTCAAGGAGGACTGCGGCGGCTTCATCCCGTCCGAGGCCGATTGGTGGCGCTGCATCGTGCGGCAGCCGTGGATGAACCGCGGCTACGAAAGCAAGGACGGCTCCAACGCGCGGGCGGTCCGCGCGTTGGAGCCGTAACGCAAGACCGGGTTGTGGGGCCCGCCGGCGATAGCCGGCGGGCCCTCTTCACGGCGTCG
>CAZTZW010000053.1:3081-7981 GCA_964618085.1 uncultured Elusimicrobia bacterium | reverse complement strand
CGCCGGGGGGGCCCCACGGGGGGGGGGGGCCGGGGGTGGGGCCCGTCCCCCACGCGGGGGGGGGGGGCCCGGCGGGCGCGCGCGGGCGGGCCCTCTGCTTTGCGGTGGATATTGCCGCGCCCGTGGACGGCGTGGACGAACAGGTCGCCCACCCCGCCCACCGCCGCTTGGATATCTCGGCCCTGCGGGGCGGATCGGTCCGCGACGCTCCACCCGCGCGAGAGTCCGCGGGGTCCCCGAGATCTCCACAATCTCCACCGCTGGGCGGCGGAGATTTTTTCTTTCTCTCCTCCCACGGCACTTCCCGCTCCGCCGCCTCCCTTCTTCGGTCTGGTCCATTTCGCACCTTCTCTCGGGCCTCAGGAGTGAAGTCCGCCTGTGCTGCGGCATAAACGGTCACCCCTCTCGGACATTCTCCAGCCGCTCCAGGGCCTTGCCCGTTCCGCCGGCTAGATCCTTTCCGGGGGACCCACCATTTATTCCTCGCTGCGGCGCGCTTCCTCGCGGCCCTCGACCCTCCGGGCGGGTGGAGGTGCGAAATGGCCCAGACCTACGAGACTCGGCGGCGGAGCGGGAAGCACGAAGGCTCTGACGTGAAAGTCCAGGGACGGAGCCACGCACCCCGGGAGAAGCACATGAAAACTGGAAAAGCGTTGGGCTTCAAGAAGGGGGACTTCGTCCACACTGGAGCGTTCCCCGGAATCATCATCAGCGACGTGCAGACGTTCGCGCCGTGTTGCGAGGTCTGGGGCTTCGAGCACGAGATGGGCTCGGCCTACGCCGAGGACATGACGCTTCTGACATGGGAGAACTTCCAGGAACTCGCCAAGCGCTACGGCTTCGACGGCACGGCCAATTCGAAAGTCGCGCAGGAGGCCATCGCCCAGGCCAAGGCCGCGATGGGGGTGCCCGTCACAGCCTGATTCGACCAGGGGTCCCGAGGGCGACCTCGGGGCCCCGAGCCGGACCAGGCCCGGAAACTGAACCACATGGAGAACACAATGAACGAGACGAAAGAGAAGGAAGCCGTGAAGGTGCCGGAGCGCGCGCTGTTGAGCATCCCGCTCGACAAGGTCGAAATCGTGGAGAACGTCCGCAGGAACTTCGACGCGACCGAAATGAAGGAACTCGCGGCGAACATCAAGAAGGTCGGCGTCCTGCAGAGCATCGTCGTCATCCGCAACGGCAAGGAAGCCTACACGCTCTCGGCGGGGGAGCGGCGGGTGCGGGCCGCGCGGATGGCGGGCCTCGTCGAGATTCCCGCCTCCGTGTACGAGGAGGGCGTGGACCCGAAGATGCTCCAGGTGTTCGAGAACCTCCACCGCAAGGACGTGGGGCCCATCGAGGAGGCGCGGGGCTTCAAGCACCTTCTGGACGAGGGCAAGCACACCATCGAGGGTTTGGCGCAGGCCGTGGACAAGTCGGTGAAGTACGTCACGCGCTCGATTCGGCTCCTCGAACTGCCGAAGGCGGCGGTCAAGGCCGTCGAGGCGGGGACGCTCTCACCCGAGCACGGCCATCAAATCCTCCGCGCCCCGGAGGACAAGCGCGAGACGTTCGTGACGTTCGCGCTGACGCCGAAGTGGGGCGGCGGGAGCAACGTGCTTCCCACCATCCACGACCTCAAGAATGAAATCGAGCGGCGCTTGGAGAAGGACCTCTCGAAGGCCTGCTTCCCGAAGGACAAGGAGTACGCGGGGGCGATGTCCTGCTCGCTCTGCCCGTTCAACACGGGCAACCAGGACGTGCTCTTCGAAGGGGCCAAGGACGGCAAGTGCACCGACGGCGGGTGCTTCGCCAAGAAAACGTCCACATTCCTGCGCGAGTTCCGCGAGGAGGCGGGCAAGAAGCTCGGCGGGGTCAAGTTCGCGGGTTACGCGGGCCAGGACCACGGCATGCCGCGCGAGGTCGGCGAGGGCGTCGTGCTGAGCGCCTCGGAGGCCAAGAGCGAGGCGGTCAAGTCGCTCCTCAAGAAGGACCCCAAGAAGTTCGGCTTCGCGGTGCTCAAGCCGTCGCGGTTCGGGAGCAAGTCGCCGAGCGCGGTCCTCGTCTGCAACGACAAGGACTTCGTGGCGGCGAAGCTCCGCAAGTCCGAAGAGAAGGCCGAGCGCGGCATGAGCGAGGAGGAGCGGGCCAAGGCCCACTTCGTCGCGACTCACGAGAGCAAGGCGCTGTTCATCGCGGCGGCGAAGTCGCTCAAGGCGGTCAAGAAGGCGCACTTGGTGGACGTGGTCTTGGCCTTGAACGGCGAGGAGTTGGCCTACGAGGCGGTCGGCGTCGAAGCCGACGAGGACGCGGCGCGGGCGCTCAAGAAGCTGTCCGAGAAGGACCTCCTGCGCCTGGCGTGGCTGTGCACGGTCCAGCACTACGAGTTGGACGAGCGCCTCTCCGGCCTCATCGAGGTCAAGAAGGTCCGCAAGGAGGCGCGGACGTTCGCGCTCTCCGAGTGGGAGCGCATCCAGAAGGAAGAGGCCGCGAAGGCCGAGGCTCCGAAGGAGGCGGAAGTCGCCGCGAAGTAGGCCCGTTGACTTGGCCCATCCGGGTGACCGGGTGGGCCTCTGTGAACGGGTCACATCAGGGCGGGAGGGGAAAACTCCGATGGGAGAGTTCGCCCCCTGACGGGGCGCGGACCGGTCCGCGAGCGCTCCTCCCTGCCGTATCGGCGGCAGGGACCGCGAACTCCGGTGGAACGAAATGAGGGGGTCATTCGTATATCCTCTATGGAGCAGGAGACCCCCGCCGTCTTCCGGTGGGAGGAATGGGACTGGCGGCCGCTGGCGCGGCTCATCGCCTGGCTCATCCTCGCCGCCCTTTGGGCGCGCTCGCGAGACATCCTCTCGCTCGCGCTCTTTCAGCGCACCTTCCGCGAGCTCCTGCTCGGCTGGCTGCTCTCCTTCGGCCTGCTGACCTACGTTCAGGCGCTGGTCGCCACCACGACCTTCCGCCTCGCGCTCGCGTTCGACGACGCCGCTTACGCCCTGTCGGAGCGCCTCGTGAGGCTCTTCATGCGCCGCGCGTCGTTCGCCGCGACTTTCGTCGCTGCATTCGGCGTCGAGCTCGCGCTCGTTCTCGGCGCGCTGCGCCTCGTCGCGGGAGCGATGCGATGATCACGAGCCTGCGGGTCGTGCGCACGGGCCGCCGCCTGGGGCAGATTATCCGCTCTGCCGAAGACGCCTATCGAGTGCTCTGCCCGCTGGCGCGAGGCCTCGACCGCGAGCACTTCTGGCGGCTGGATCTCGACTCGAGGCGCCGCCTGATCGGCTGCGAGCTCGTCTCGGTGGGAAGTCTCGACGCCTCCATCGTCCATCCGCGCGAGGTCTTCAAGGGCGCGCTTCTCAATAACGCGCACAGCATCATGGTCGCGCACAACCATCCCTCCCAGGACCTGCGGCCGAGCCAGGCAGACCGTCGAACCACGCGGCAGCTGCTGTTCGTCGCCTGCATGCTCCAAGTGGATATCGTCGACCACTTGATCCTGGGCGACGACCGCTACTTCAGCTTCAAGAAGGCGGGACTGCTCTAGAAAAAGACGACCCGGCAATGAGAGTGCCGGGTCGCCTGTCGAACGAAGCCGCTCCTGGGGGAAAAGCTTCGCTCGAGCCGAGTATAGAGTGCGAAGCAGTACCTGCGCAAGACCCAATACTTGCGGTGGATACCGCCGCGCCCGTGGACGGCGTGGACAACTCTAGGAGTTGCCCGCCCCGCCCACCGCCGCTTGGATTTCTCCGCCCCTGCCGGGGCGCGCGGGCCGGTCCGCGGACGCTCCTCCCTGCCGTACTGATGGCAGGGACCGAGAACTCCACCGTCTCCACCGCTCGGCGGCGGAGATTTTTTCTTGGCTTTTTCCACGCCTTCCCATCCCGTCCTCCTCCTCTCCGGTCTTTTCCATGTCGCCCCTCGCTTCTCGTGACTCCAGGAGCGAAGGCCTCCTCCCTGCGGCATAAACGGCCCTCCCCGCCGGCGATCCGAAAACCTGGCCCAACCCCCGCCTAGCCCCTAGTTTTCGGACGGCTCGCGTGCCGCGAGGCGGCCAGCCCGGCTGCACCGGGGGCCGTCTCCAGGTGGGGTCCCGCCATTTATTCCTCGTCGTTCGGCCTTCCTCGGGTCCCTCGCCCTCCGGGTGCTGCGGAGGTGCGACATGAAAAAGACCTGCAAGATCGTCATACAGGACGGGAAGGGGAACGGCCGGGCCGTGAAGTCGGACGCCGTGACGGAGGCTCTCAAGGACTGCTTGGATGGGAGCAACCAGAAGGCGCGAAGCTTCGCACTCGGGCTGTGCCGGGACTCGGACGAGGCGGACGAGTTGGTCCAGGAGGCGTGCTACCGGGCCCTGAGGTCGCGCAAGCAGCACGACGCGATGAAGTCGGTGGAGAGTTGGCTCCTCACCATCCTGCACAACGCGTTCCGGGACTCGCGCAGACGCATGGAGCGGCGCGTCGGACTGTCTCTCAACTGCCATAGCGGCGAGGCTCTCCATGAGACTCTGCCCGGCGCTGACGAGGACCTGCTCGTGCGCCTGGAGCGCCTGGAGACGGTCTGCCTGGTGCGGCGGGCGCTGTCAGGGCTTCGCGCGTCGGAACGGAAGGTCCTCAGGCTGTGCGACGCGGCAGGAATGACCTACGCGGAGGCGGCAAAGAAGCTCGGACTGCCGGAAGGGACGGTGCGCTCGCGGCTCTATCGCGCGCGCTTGAGGTTGAAAAAGACGGCGCGCTGGCTCGCGCTAGCCTAAAGCCACACCGGAAGCCGTCCGCCGACAGGCGGACGGCCGCTCCGGGGGGGGGTTGGGCGCCGGGGGAGCAGGTTTTGGGGGGGTTTTCGAACCCGCCCGCCCCGGGGGGCAGCCATCTGGTAGGGTGGGTGCAGTCGAGATGGTTTCGAGACGAAACCCACCAGTCTCTAA
>CAZTZW010000053.1:0-3071 GCA_964618085.1 uncultured Elusimicrobia bacterium | reverse complement strand
CCGAACCCCAACCGCACCCCGGCAGGCGGTCGGCCTATTGGGGCACGGCCGCTCCGGGCGGGTCGGTCCGCGGCCGCTCCACCTCGCTACGCGAGGTCCAACGACTCCTTGCCGGATCGGGGGAAGTCGATCAGAGCCTTCAACTCGGGCAGCTCGAAAGGCTTTCTAAGACAGGCGGCCAGACCGCCGCGGCGGGCCCGGTCCAGGTTATCGGGGAGCCCAGACACGATGACCACGGCAAGGGAAGGCTTCTCCTTCACGAGCACCTGCGCCAGCGCGATGCCGTCACCGTCGGGCAAGTCGACGTCGCAGACGGCGAGGGCGAACGCTCCTTGGGGGAAGGCCGCCAACGCGGCGGCGATGGAGTGGCACTCCTCGACTTCCCAGCCCCACATGGAGAGGCAGCGGCTCAAGAACCGAGCGACGCCCTCGTCGTCATCGACGACCAGCGCGCGGAGAGGAGGCGAGGCCTGCATATCCAATTTTACCAGGTAGAGGCTTTGTTTGCCATATCTATTTTTTGCATATTCGAATCGGGATACTAAGATGACGTATTGAAGACCATCTACTCCGAGAGACATCGAACCATCGTCGCGCGCCTGAAGAAGGCGCGCCTCGCCGCGGGATTGAAGCAGATCGACGTCGCCAAGAAGCTCCGCAAACAGCAGTCCTACATCTCCCGCTGCGAGTCCGGCGATCATCGCCTCGACGTGGTCGAACTGCAGGCCTTCGCCGAGCTCTACAAGAAGCCGCTGAGCTACTTCGTCGAGTAAGGCTCGCGCGGCTCGTCTCGCAATATATAAATCGCGATTTTCCTTATTGAGATTGATTTTCAATAAGGATTGTGTTAGGCTCTCCCTTATTGAAATGACATTTCAATAAGAAAGGAGGGGCCGGTGCGCGAGAAGATAGCTGACGACGGAACCCGGGGCGAGGTCACGCTTTGCGGTTCCTGCGATGACGCGCACGTCCGCTGGGGCCGCCTGACGCTCAGCATTCCCCGAGAGGAATTCCTCAGGCTCGCGGACATGCTCGCCCGCGCCGCCGCCGACCTCTCGCGTGAGCCCGCCAAGAGGCCCGCGTGGAACGCAGCAGGACCGCTGCAGTGAAGACCGCCCGCCACGAGGTACTTGAGCGCGTCTTCAACGCCCTGTGGCGGGAAGGCTTCAGCGAGTCCAAGCGCTGGTCCGGCGGTCTCGCCACCGTGAGACTGCCCGGGGGCGCCGAAGTAGCCGCTCCGGCCGTGCGGATGGCCAGCCTGGGGGTCGTGCGAACCGGATTTCCTTATTATGTCCGGGTGCCCGGCGGCCCGGTGGAGTCGCTCTCGGAGCCGGAACATCTGGTCGAGCTTCTTCCCGAAAGTGACGGAATGAGAAAGCGCTGGAGCGACGAAGTCGCTCAGAGCGCCGAGAACATGGGCTTCTTCCTGGACCGAGCCCTGGCTCGCCGCGCGGAACTAGGCTCCGCGCGGACGCTTTTGGAAGCCGCTCCCGCCGCGGCTCGCCGCTTGAATATAAGGCCTGAGGAATACCTGGAGTCCTGGGTGCTCCGCGGCCATCCGCTCCATCCCGGCTGCAAGACGCGGTGGGGCTTCGATCAAGACGACTTAGCCCGCTACTCTCCGGAGCTCGGCCGCCCTGTGGCGCTCTCGTTCTTCGCGCTGCGCCGCGACCATGTTCAAGAGACGCTGTCGCGTCCTGATGCGCCTGCCGCGTACCCCAGCTGCTGGACGGGAGTCTTCGACGCGGAGCTGTCGGGCCTCGGCTTTGAGCCGTCCGAGTACGCGATCCTTGCCGCTCATCCCTGGCAGGCGGAGCGAGTGCTGCCTCGCTTGTTCGCGGACGAACTGCGCTCGAAGGTCCTCCTGCCTCTTTCGGCGACGTTCTCCGCGCAGCCGCTGGCTTCAGTGCGCACGATGGCGCCGCTCTCCGCCTGCTCGCCCGTGCACTTGAAGCTGCCGCTCGCCATCCAGTCGACGAGCGCCGAGCGCACCGTCTCGGCTCCTTCCGTGCGCAACGGCCCGGCGCTTTCACGCTGGATCGCGGCCGCGCTCGCGGCGGCTCCCAGGGTTTCCGAGATCCTCGAACTTCAGGAGGAAGTCCGCGGCCTCCACTATCACGCGCCAGGCTCGGCCGAGAGTGACCCATCCGCCCTCGAAAAAGCGCGTCACCTCTCATTGCTTGCCCGAGTGCGGCCAAGCGAACGCCCAGGAACTTCACTGGTTCCGGCCGCGCTGCTTTCGGAGCTGTCGCCGCTTGATGGAAGGCCGGTGGCGGCCGAGCTCGCCGAACGCCGCGGCGATGCCGCGCTTTTCTTCGCCGAGTGCGCCGAGGTGACGGCGCGCGCGCTCCTGCCGCTGCTCGCGCGAGGCTTGGCGCTCGAGGCCCACGGTCAAAATGTTCTCTTTCGCTTGGACGAGCGCGCGCGTCCGGTTTCCTGGGTGCTCCGCGACCTGGGCGGCGTGCGCTTCCTCGCCTCGTGGATGAAGGATATCCATGCCTTCGAGCCGCATCCCGCCACGCTCATCGCCGCGGCCGACGAGGCCGAGTTGGTCGGGAAGCTGCACCATGCCTGGCTGCAGGGCCTTCTCGCGCCGCTCGCCGACGCGCTCGTCGAAGGCTGTCACACGAATGAGGAAGCTCTCTGGGACGCGGCTCGACCGCGGGTTCGGACCGCCTGGAACCAGGTCTCGCCCGGCGGCGCGCGAGGCGCGCTGCTCGAACGGCTTCTCTTCGCTCCGCGCGTGCGAGTAAAGGCTCTCACGCGCATGCGCCTCAACCGACGCTATGCGACCTACGACTGGTGCGAGATCGACAATCCGCTGTCGGAGGCCCGCGCTTGAGACTTCCGGCGCTCATCGCCTCTCATGCGCTCACCGTAGCCGGCGTCGAGGAGGTTTTTTCGTTGTCGCCCTTGGTCTTGGCACGCGCCGGCGTCGCGGGCGCCGGGCAGCAGGCGGCCTGGGCGGGCCTCGCAGCGGCCGCCGGAGTGGGGGCCTCCATGGCCGCCGCGCCTCTCTGGGCCCGGCTCGCCGACGCCCACACACAATATCAACGCTGCGCCGAGGCATT
>CAZTZW010000052.1:0-11149 GCA_964618085.1 uncultured Elusimicrobia bacterium | reverse complement strand
GACGCCGGCGAACGCAAGGATGAGTCCGCCCACGAGAAAGATGACGAAGGACCAAAAGCCGTGATCCGCCCACATGACGTCTCCCCACAAATCTAGGCCGGCTAGAACGCGTACTTCACCCCGCCCTGGACGAGGCGCGGGCTCCCGACGAGGATGCCGCGCGTGCGGTCGACGATGTACTCGCGATCGAAGAGATTCTTCACCGTGACGAATACAGTCGTGGCCCAGGGCTTGAACTCGTAGTTGATCGCGGCGTTCCAGATAACGTAGGCCGCGACCGTGCCGCTCTGGCCGTCGGCGGAGGCGACGCGCGTGTTTGAGAAGTTGGCGAACTGTTCGCCGACGAACACGGACTCCAGGCTCGCGTCGAAGCCGCCGCGCTCGCCGCCCAGCGCCGCGGTGAGCATGTGCTCCGGCGCGTACGGCTGGCGCCGCCCCGCGGCGCTGCCCGCCACCGCCGCCCCGCCGACGACCTGGGTGAACGCGGTCGTCTGCTCGGCCGTGGGAAGCCAGGTGTAGGCCGCGCGGCCGTAGAGGCCCGTTCCGGGATGAGCGTAGCGCCCCGCCGCCTCGACGCCTTGGAACAAGGCCTTGCCCTGCGCCAGCGGCGTCGAGCCGCCCGCGATCGAGCCCACCGCGATGAGGCGGCGGAAGTCGTTGCGGAAGTAGGCCACCTCGCAGCTTCCGTTCTCTCCGACGCGCCCGCGCGCGCCGAGTTCGTAGTTGACCGAGTCCTCGGGCTCCACCTCGGTCGCCGTGCCCGATCCGCCGATGATGTCCTCGGTGCGGGGCGGCGCGAAGCCGCGGTGCACGCCTGCGAACACCGTGACCGGTTCGGACGGGTTCCAGGTGACGCCCGCCGCCGGGATGAGGCGGCCGAGCGAGTCGGCGCCGCGGCCTCCGGTGAGGCGATTGATGCGCTCCGAGTCGATCTGCTCATAGCGCAGGCCCGCGATGAGCGCCCACTTCCCGTGGACGAAGCGGTTGAGGGCGAAGGCCGAGTGCGCGCGCGTCTTGCGCTCGTTGTCCTCGGCGAGGGTCCCAGTGCGGCCCGTCGGCGAAGTCGCGTTGACCTGCCGTCGGTCCTGGTTCTCGTAGTGGACCTTGACCCCGGCCTCGACCTCGCTGCGGTCGCCAAGGAAGTCGTAGGACAGGCTCGCGCGCGAGTCGACGCCGTAGGTCTCATAGTCGCGCAGGCGGCCCTGGACCGAGTTGATCGCGTTCACATCGATCGCCGTGCCGGTTGCGCGCGCCGCGGCGACGGCTCCCTGCGCGTCGGTCGTCGTGCTCGACTGGCGCCACCAGTCGCGGCTGAACCACGAGTAGTACAGGCTCGTCGCCAGCTTGAACGGGCCGGCCAGCGCCTCATGCAAGGCCGAACCCGCGTAGCGGCGGCCCTCGAAGCGGTCGTTGCGGAACGGGTTGTAGCGGAAGCCGAAGTTGCGCAGCTCCGCCTCGGTCACGCCGCTGTAGGTGACCACCGAGTCCTCGCTGTAAGCGTTGGCCTTGAGCGTCAGCGACTGGCTCCCGCCTAGCGGCAGCACGAACTTCGCGCTGGCGTCGTTGAGGTAGGAGTGCGTGTTGTCTCGCGCTCCCTGCCCCTGCTTGCGCGTGTAGTCGAACAGCGCGCGCTTGCCCGCGATGCGCAGTTTGCCGTCGAAGTAGTCGCGGTTGCCGCCGGTCAGCGAGGCGAAGCCGCCGAACTCCTCGGTGGGCTGGGGCGTGATGTAGTTCACGACGCCGCCGATGGTCTGCGGGCCGAAGCGGATCTGCCCGGCGCCCTTGAGGACCTCGACGCGCTCGAAGCGGTCGATCGGCGGGTGGTAGTAGCTCGCGTTGTCGCCGTAGGGCGCGTAGGCCGCGGGCACGCCGTCCTCGAGCATGGTGATCTTCGTCGAACGCGTGGGGTTGAGGCCGCGCATGCCCAGGTTCGGGCGCAGGCCGAAGCCTTCCTCGTCGCGCACAGTGAGGCCCGGGATCTTGCGCAGGATCTCGTTGATAGTAAACGGCCGGCCGCTCTCCATCGTCTTCTTGTCGAGCGTATGGGCGCTTCCCGGCAGCTTCGAGAGGTTCTCGGCGCTGCCCACGACGACCACCTCCGGGTACGACGACGCCTGCTGGGCCCTCGCCGCCGGCGCGATGCCGGACAGGGCCACGGCCGCCGCTGCCAGCGCCGCGACCTGCTTCCTCGTTCTACGGACGATCATGCGTCCTCCTTTCCTACAAAATCGGCCCGTCATCTCAGCTCGAATCGGATCGGCACGGTCAGCCGCGAGGCGACCGGCCGTCCGTCGGCGTCGTAGGCGGGGCTGAAAACGGCGCGTCTCACGCCGCGCAGGGCGGCCGCGTTGAGCGCGTCGTAGGCGCCCTCGAGCAGGCGCGCGTCCACGACGCGGCCCTCGCGGTCGATGAGCACGGACAAGACGACCCGCCCGTCCTTGCCCTCGCGGCGCGCCAGGAGCGGATAGTCGCTCGATGTGATGAAGTGGCGCAGCCAGCGCGGCTGGCGCGCGGCGCTCTCGGCCGAGACGAACTGGCCGTCGCCCTCGCCGCTCCCCCCGCCCCAGCCCTTGCCGACGAGGGACTGGTCCGGGCACGGCCCAGCGCAGTCGGAGGGCGTCGCGTCCTCGCGGCGCGCCTCCTCAGCCGTCTTTGGCGCCTCGACGGCAGGCTTTGCGACCAGGCGGTCGGTCCACTCCGGCGCGCGCTTGGCGCCGCGTCCGCCGCCCGCGTTGGGCGGTACGGCCAAGATCGTCGACATCGTGAGGTCGAGCTCGGCCACGATGGGCGCGGGCTCGGAGAGGGCCAGCCAGCCGTAAAGGCCAGCCGCGACGCCCGCGTGCACGGCCGTCGAGGCGAGCGTGCCCGAGAACAGCGGCTGGGCCAGGAGGCTCACCGGCGCGCCGCCAGGGCGACGCGGGTGACCCCCGCGCGCTTGATCGCGTCGAGGGCCGTGACGACCGATTTATAAGGAAGATCCTCATCGGCCGCCAGGGAGACGCGTACGCCCGGGTTGGCCTTCGCCTCGGCCTCGAGTAGCGGCCCCAGCGCGGGCAGGTCGAGTTCGCGCCCCCCCAGGCTGACGCGCTCGTCGCGGCCGAGCGCGACCAAGAGGTCCGCCGTCGCCGCGGTGTCGCCCGCGCTCGCCTTGGGCAGGTTGACCGCCACGCCCGACTCCTGGACGAACCGCGCCGTGACCATGAATACGATCAGCAGGACGAGCATGATGTCGACGAGAGGGGTCACGTTGATGCCCGTGACCGTGCCGTCGGCCTCGAGGTCGGCGTTCACGATAGGACCCGCTCCAACGGCGCGGGCCGCGACGCCGCGCGCGGCGCCTGGTCGCGCAGGTAGACCTGGAACATGTGCGCCAGGCTCTGCGCGTTGGAGACGATGCGGCGCAGGCGCGTCTGGAAGTAGTTGTTGGCCACCACCGCGGGGATCGCGACGAGGATGCCGAAGGCGGTCGCGACGAGCGCCGAGGAGACGCCCGACATGACCACCGCCACGCCCGAGCCGCCGGAGACGGCCAGGTCATTGAAGGCCTTGATGATGCCGAGCACCGTGCCGAACAGGCCGATGAACGGCGCGTTATTGCCGAGCGTGCCCAGCACGATGAGGTTCTCCTCGAGCGCGCTGCGCTCGATGACGAGGCGCGAGGTCATCGCCTCCTCGACCGACGCCGGGCCTTTGGAGAAGTTCGCCAAGCCCGCGAGCGCCACGCGCGCCTCGACGCCCGAGGTCGACTGGGCAAGTTGGCGCGCGCCGGCCGAGTCGCCGCGCTCGAAGCGTTCGGCCAAACCGTCGAGCAGGCGGGCGAAGTCGCAGCGCTCGCGGCGGAAGGCTCGCCAGCGCTCAAAGATTACGCCCAGCGAGACGACGCTCGCCGCGACGAGCAGCCACAGCACCCACACGTCGCCCAGCAGCGCCAACTTCTTGAACATCGACTCCATGATCCCGGCTCCTGGACCCGGCCCTTATTGAGATCGAGTCTTAATAAGAAAACTCTAGCACAACTCTTATTGAAATGCAATCTCAATAACTCGGCGGGCGCGCGGGGAGCGGCGCGACGGACGCGAGCAGTCCGAAAGCGCCGGAAGGGCGGTGGGAGAATGGCACTCGGAAATCTTCAGACGAGCACCCGTGAGACCGCCTCGATCGCCTTCAACCCCTCGCCGAAGCGCGCCATCGCCTCGCGGTTCTTATCCAGCTCGCTGTAGGGGAGGTAGCGGACGCCGAGAGCGGAGACCTGGCGGAAGGCCGGCCGTCGGAGCTGCCGGCGCACGTCATCCTCCCGGTCGTCCGGCGCGACGATGAACAGGCCGCAGGCGAGCGCCGGCTGGGCGCCGTGGGCCAGATCGAGCAGGCGCATGATGCCCGACTCGATGCTCGTCGTATGCTCGACCTCGAAGGCGGCGGCCGCCTTGCCGTCGCGGCCGAACCAGATCACGTCGATGAGGCGGACCTTGTCGGCGGAGGCGGGCTGCTCGGCCTGGGGCGGCAGGCACTCCAGGCAGCCTTCCCCCAGAAGGCCGCCGTTCCACGCGCGGCCCCGGTCGTTGGCCGCCACCCAGACCGTGAAGCCCAACGCCTGGCCCAGGTCGCGCAGCCAGGCTTGGAGCTGGGTATGCGTGCGGTCGCCCGCGAGCGCCTTCTCCTGCGCCTTGCGCGCGAGCGCGCTCGCCTCGCGGACGCGGGCTAGGTCCTTCTCCCATTCCGCCATTGCCGCCGCGTCGCCCTCCCGCGGCGGGGCGGCCCAGCGACCCGAGCCGACGTCAAACGCCAGGCCGGCCACGGCTCCCAGGTCGTTCGACAGCAGGTCCCGGAACTGTTCGGTCAGCCGGAGGAAGCCGTCGCGCATCGCCAGGTAGTCCGGCCACTTGCCGAGCTTGGCCGAGGCGCCGGTGAGCGCGTTATAGCCCTTCACGATCGCGGTGTTGAAGGGCGGCATGAGCGTCGGGTGCAGGAAGTACATCAAGTTGGCCGCCGCCGGCCCGAGGCCCTTGATGCGCCGCGCGTCGAGCTGCTGGATCGCCTCGACCAGCGCCTTCTCATTGTTGGCGCAGGCGCACGTCCTCAGGAAGCGGCCGAAGGCCCGCTGGTTCTCGGGGCTCTCATAGATGTCGGGAATCCGCAACTTCGGCTTCCACAGGAAGGCATGGTCGGCCCCCTTGAACATCTGCCGCTGCTCGGCAATTGAGCCGACGACCGCCTCGAGCGAGGAGCCCTTGTAGGCGGTGCCGAAGCCGCCGTCCTCGATCTCCTGCATCACCTGTTGCAGTCCGGTCCGGATCGAACGGAAGTTCTTGAGGCGCTCTTCCCACAGGAACCACGTCCGGTAGGTGCCGCCGGCGTCCTCGCGCCAGCGGGTGATCAGGGAGCGGAGGGGATCCGTCGTCGCATGTGCCATGAGTCGAGGCTACCAAATTCGGCGGGCGGCAAAGGCGGGTCACCGAGCAGTCGCAAGGCGTTGAATATCACGATCAACGATATGCCCACTTATTGATACTGCATTTCAATAAGCGCGTTTCATTTGCTAGAATTGGGCCGATGATCCGCTTCGCTTGCGCCACCTTGCTGTGCGTTCTTCTTGCTACCACCGTCGCCGCCAAGAGCGACGGCGAAGCGCGCCTGGTCGTCAATCTCCTCGACTACATCGCCACCGACTATCCCGCGGTCGTCTCGGGCGGCAAGGTTCTCAGCGAATCGGAGTACAAAGAGCAGTTGGAATTCGCCAGGGCAGCGCTCGAAGCGGCCAAACCCATCCCTGGAGCGGCGAAAGCAGGTGGGCCCGTCGCAAAAATCCAAACTCTGCGCAAGCTGCTCCTAGCGAAGGCGGAACCGGTTCAAGTGGCGAAGGCCGCGCTCGCCGCCAAACGCGAGGTGATCGCCTTGACGGGCATGGCGATGGCGCCGGATTCCTGGCCCGTCCTCGCCAAGGGCCGCGCGACGTTCGTGAAGAACTGCGTATCGTGCCACGGACTGACGGGACGGGGCGACGGTCCCTTGGCGGCGGACCTCCATCCTCATCCGACGAACTTCATGTCCCCGAAGATGAACGGCGTGTCTCCTTTCCAGGCCTTCAACACCATTCGCTCCGGAGTGCCGGGCACCTTGATGACCGCTTGGGAGGATTTATCCGACCAAGAGGTTTGGGAGCTGGCCTTCTATCTGAGCTCACTTCGGCATGAGAAGGCGCGGAAGGCGGCGACGGGAGAGGTCCCGGCCATCTCCCTTGCCAAGCTTGCATCGTCCTCGGACGATGAGTTGCGGCGGGAGATGACCGGCTCGGACGAGGATAAGGACAAGCGCTTGGCGGCGTGGCGCGCCGGCGACGGCGGAAGCGGCGGCGGGGACGGAGGCGCTAGCCTCGCGAACGCCAGGACTCTCCTCGATGAGTCGTGGACGAAGGTTCAAGCCGGGGACTACCACGCCGCGAAGGCGTTGTCGCTGCGCTCCTACCTCGAGGGCGTCGAGCCGGTCGAGCCGCGCTTGAAGGCCGCGAGCGCGGAACTGGTCGTGGAGCTCGAGGAGAGCATGGCGGCCGTGCGCTCCGGAATCGAGGCCAAGCGGCCCGTGGCCGAACTTTCAGCCCGTTACGAAGCTGCCCGACAGGCGCTCGACCGTGCGGCGACGCTTCTCGCCACCGAGACGATGTCACCGTGGGTGAGCTTTCTCGCGGCGATGGGAGTCATCGTCCGCGAGGGCTTCGAGGCGGCCCTCATCGTGATCGCGCTCCTGGCCGTCGTTCGCGCGTCGCCCCGATCCGCCGCGGTCGCGTGGATTCACGGCGGTTGGCTCGCCGCCGTCGGCGTGGGCGTAGCCGCATGGTTCTTCTCGGGCTGGCTGATGAGCCTGAGCGGCGCGAGCCGAGAACTCATGGAAGGCTTTGTCTCGCTCTCGGCCGTGGTCGTGCTCCTCTACGTGGGGTTCTGGCTGCACAGCCGCACGGAGATCTCCCGCTGGAAGGCGTTCATCGAAGGGCAGGTCACGGAGGCGCTGGCGGACAAGCGCCTGTTCGGGCTGGCCGCGATCTCGTTCGCGGCCGTGTTCCGCGAGGCCTTCGAGACGGTCCTGTTCCTTCGCGCGGTGATCCTCGACGCCGAGGGCGCGGCGCGCAGCTCGGCCGGCGCGGGGGCGGCGGCGGGAATGCTGCTGGTGCTGGCGGCCTCTTTCGCCTTGGTCCGCTACAGCGCGAAGCTGCCCATCCGCAAGGTCTTCACTGCCAGCTCCGGGCTCATGGTGGCCCTCGCGTTCATGATCGCGGGTAAGGGCATCCATTCGCTTCAGGAAGCCGGCCTTGTCACGGTCACGAGCGGACCCGCGCGGCTGCGCCTGGACCTGATCGGCGTCTATCCCACCGCGGAGACCCTCCTGATCCAACTGGCGGTTCTCGCCCTGTCGGCTTTCCTATGGAAGCTGGGGAAGCGGACTGCCGGCGCTCCGAGCATCGCTGCCACCTAGGCTTTCAAGACCTTCATGCGCCGGTTTAGCAACGCTTTGTCTGCCGGCCCATGCGCTATGAAACCGAACGTCGCGTCGCTCATTCGACGTTCAGCCGGTGACGCGCCCATCCTTGATCCGCAGGATGCGGTCGGCTTTTTCAGCCAGGTCCAAGTTATGCGTCACAACGACGACCGTCACGCCGGAGGCCTTGAGTTCCTGGAACAGCCGGAAGATGTGCGCCGCGTTTTCGGAGTCCAGGTTGCCGGTGGGCTCATCCGCCAAAAGAATCTGCGGTCGGTTCACCAGAGCCCGGGCGATAGCGACGCGCTGCATCTGTCCGCCGGAGAGCTCGGCTATTCGGTGCTGCATCCGGTCCTCGAGATCGACTAGGCCAAGCAGTTCTCGTGCGTCCCGTTTTTGGGCGCGCCGCGGATTAAAGACCGTCGGCAGCATGACGTTCTCGGCAGCCGTGAGCGAAGGCAGCAGGAAGAACTGCTGAAAGACGAAGCCGATAGCGTCCCTGCGAAGCGCCGTCATCGCGCGATCGTCAAGCCCGCTCGTCTCGGCGCCGCCAATCCGCACTGAGCCGGACGTCGGCCGGTCCATGCAGCCGATGATCTGAAGAAGGGTCGTTTTTCCCGAGCCCGACGGGCCGACGACGGCCACGAACTCGCCTTGGGCGATTCGGACCGAGACGCCCCGCAGCGCGTGGACCTCTTCGGCGCCGCGCCGATAGACCTTGGCGACGTCCTGTATGTCGATCAGGTCAGTCATTGCGCATCGCCTCCATGGGGGACGCCTTGGATGCCCGGATCGCCGGATAGGCTCCGGCCAAGGCGCCCAGGGCCACGACGACGGCCATAGTGGCGGCCGTGATCGCGGCATCGGGCCTCAGCAGCTTGCCGGATGGGACGTAGGGAAGAAAGCCTCGAATCCAGCTTTCGACGCCGCTCGAGAGGACGAATCCGATCAGGACGCCGGCGGCGGCGCCCGCCACGCAGAGAACGAGCGTCTCCGTGACGATGAGGCGGACCAGATCCAGCCGGTCGGCGCCGACGCAGCGCAGGTAGCCGAACTCCCGCTGCCGCTCGAAGGCGGCCATCAGGATCGTGTTGAGCAGGCCGAGCGTGCTGACGATCAGCGCGATGACGAGCACGGCGTACATGAGGGCCTTCGTGCCGCCCACGAGCTCCAAGATGCGGTTGCTCATGTCTTCAGCGGGCACGACGTAGACCTCGGGCAGCGATTCGAGCTTGCTCTTGACCGCCGTGAGCTGGGACAGGTCGAAGAGCTGCACGCCCACCGCGGTGAGCTTCCCCTCCTTCTTGAAGCGCCTCTGCGCGACCTTCATCGGCAGGTAATAAAAACCGTCGTCCTGGCCGAACGTGCGCTCGAGGACGCCGACCACCTTGAACTCCTTGTCGAGGGTCTCGATGAAGACTTTGTCGCCGACATCGCGCTTTTCGATGCGGGCGACCTCCGAGCCGAGGATGATGGAGTCCTCGTCCTTAAACCAACTCCCCCGCACCTTCCAGTGCGGTTTGAGCTTGGGCACGTCGTCGGTGATGCCGTAGAAGAGGTCCACCTTCGAGCCGTCCGGCGTCGGGAGCGAGAAGATCAGGAACCCGGCGGCTTCTTTGACGCCCTCGGTGTTCTTGATCTGCTGAAGTCTCTCCATGCGCAGGAACTTGGGGATTTCCCCGCCATGGATGATCAGCGAGGCGGCCTCCAGCGGGCAGCCCTCGGTCGAGACGAAGAGGTGGATGCCGGTGCCCGCCACCTCCTCCTGGAGCGACTTCTTGTATCCCGTATCGAAAGAAAGGATCGAGAAGAGCGTCCCGGAGGCGAGCGCCACACCAAGGGCGGTCAGCAGCGTTCTGACCCGATGCCGCCCCAGGTTCCTAACGGCCAGCCCGGTGATGGTCATTCGAAGCGCAGCTCCTTGGACGTGATCGCCGGATGATCGTCCCGGACCATGATCGTTCCGACCACCGTCACCTTCGAGCGGACCTTGGACTTGGACGGCATGGGGCAAATCTTGGTCGAGTACACCTCGATCGTGTCCATGCCGTCCTTCAAGAACCAGTCGGTCTCGCAGCAGATCCCGCTGAAGGTGCCTTTCACCGCCACGTCCTTGCCCGCGTAAGCCTTGGGATCGCGGAGCAATTCTGCGATCTTTACGGGCTTAGCCGAAGCCGGCGCCTTGGCCCCCGATGCCGACGTCTCGGGCGTCTCCTTAGCCTGACTTTCAACTTGCTTTTCGCCGCAGCCCCAGAGAAGGGCCAAGCTGAGCGCCGCCGCCGCCATCAATGGAAGGCTTCTCATCATCTATCTCCTCTCAATTCGTCATACATGATCAGCATCTTGCGGACGCCGAACGCGACCTTCTCGGTCGCGGTCGAACGCGCGCCCTCGATGTCCTTGCCCAGACTCACCGGATCAGCCGCCGTCTTGCCGACGAACTGCGCCATGAAGCCTTTGGACTTGAAGACCTTGTCGCGCTCGCGCGCGCGCTGCACGTAGAGCGACGTCGTCTTGCCGGCCGGATCGACGCCCATGACCAGCTCGATCGCGCCATATTCCCCGCGCTCGGCGTCCGTCAAGACATGCCCGAGCAACTCACCTTTCTTCCCGGTGATCGCATAGTAGATCCAGTCGTCTCTCTCGCCGGGGTCGAGCGGCCTCCCCAGGCGCTTCTCGATCCGAGCCAGGGCGTCCGCGCCGATCTTGATGTCGACCGTCTTATAGTCCCGAGCGGCGGGAAACAGGCGCGACATGGCGCGGTCGGGGTCTCGCCAAACGCAGACGTCCGCCGCCGCCGAGGACGCGAGCAGCGCGACGACAGCCAGCGCGCTAAAACAGGGTTTTCGAGAATTCATAGTACACCTGAGCGGAGAGGGTATTGGTTCGCCGTCCCTGGAAATCTTGCTCGTCGGCAATCCTCAGGAAGAGTCCAGGCCGGACGCGATAAGAGAGTCCGGCGCCGGCGCTGTCGGCGGCCTGCGCGCCGCGCTCCCAATGGGAATACTTCATGTTCGCCTCGACGTCCGGATGCAGGGCCGCGTCCAGCCCGAGGAACCCGCCGCCCACGTCGCGCCCGTCATCGGTGCCTCCCGACAGCTCGGCCCGTGCCGTCCAGCGCTCCCAGGGAATCGAGGCGTCGAGCGCTGCCCTTCGCGTGCGCCGGATCGTGAAGGTGCGCGTGACTTGCTCCGCCAGCAGGACGTCTCCCGCGATCGCGGACAGGCCGATTCGCGTGTCGTCGCTCGACCACCCGATCCGGCCGCTGACGATTTTGTTGCCGTCGACGTCGGTAAATCGCCGGTTGCCGACGCCCTCGCTGACCGAAACCGCATAATCCCAAGAACGCCAGTAGCCCAGCGCTTGCACCCCTGTATCGAGCTTGATGCCGAGGTTCGCGTATTCGATTGTCTGAAGCAGCAGGCGCTCAGTGTCATAGTAGGCCAGCAGGCCGAAGGGAAGAATGTAATGCCCGGCGCGCAGATTCCAGCGGCCGAGAGCGCCTTTGTATTGGAGGTAGGTCTGGTAGGGCCTGATCCGCTCGAAGTTGTCGTTCGCGTCCACCTGAGCCACCGCAATCACGCGATCCCCTTGCTCATCCTTGAACACCTTCCTGGCATTGAGGAACGCTCCTTCCAGGACGGCCTTGGTGTCGCCGCTGCGCACCCGCAGCCGGCCGTCC
>CAZTZW010000051.1:0-11151 GCA_964618085.1 uncultured Elusimicrobia bacterium | reverse complement strand
CGAAGCGCGACGGCGTCGTCAGGATGAGGCGCCCGCCCGGCTCCAGGCAGCGCAGGCACTCGCGCATGATGGGCAGCGGGTCGTCGACGTGCTCGATGACGGCCAGGCAGGTCATCTGGTCGAAGAACCCGTCGGCGAAGGGCAGGGTCTTCGTGGCGTCGCCCTTCGTGACGTGCAGGTTCCCCTCGATGAGCGGCTCGGTGGCGGGGTCGATGCCCCAGCACTCGCCCATGAGGTGGCGGACCTTGAGCAGGAACCTCGGGCGGTTGCCGCTGCCGAGGTCCGCGAGCCGCTTCGAGGGCTTCAGGTGCCGCATCACCTCGCGGTAGCGCATGCCGTGGACGAAATCCTCGAAGTTCTGGAGCAGGTCCATCGGCGCATATTCTAGCCGTTTGGCCGAGGAGCACAAGGTTAAATGTTAATATCCACGCGAATGGCTCCTTCGCGCGCGCCCGTCGGCCGGACGGCCGCGTTCCCGGCCCGTTTCGGGGTCTTATCGGTCCTGTTGGGCGCGATGGCCGTCTTGACCGCCTCCGCCCTGTACTGGGGCCTTCCTCATACGTACAACGCGGACGAGCCGCACGTCATCAACATGGCGGTGTCCCTGGCGCCCTCCTTCTTCAAGCCCGCCTCCTTCAAGTATCCGACGCTCTGGCCAACCGTCCTGGCCTTCGCCTACGGCCTGTGGTACCTGTTGTGGTCCGTCCTGGGCCTGCGCAAGGACCTCGTCGACTTCGCCGCGCTGTACGCCTTCGAGCCCACGGGCTTCTATCTCATCGGCCGCGCGCTCGCGGGCCTCTGCACGCTCGCCGGCGTGTGGCTCGTCTCGCGCGCCGAGGCCGACCGCGACCCGAAGCGCTGGCCCTTCGCCGCGCTGGCGCTGGTCTTCAGCCCCGTGCTCGTCGAGTTGTCGGCCGCGGCGAAGCCCGACGCGCTGATGTTCCTGCTGGCCGCGGGCGTCTGGCTGTGCGCCTTGCGCTACCAGGCCGGAGGCAAGCGCGGCTGGCTGTTCGGCGCGGCCGCCCTCGCGGGCCTGGCGGCCTCGACCCAGTACACCGCCGCGCCGCTGGGGGCCGTGCCGGTGCTCGCGGCGCTGCTGCGCCGGGGCGGACCCGCGTCGCGCGCCGACCTCCTGGCCGCGCCGCTGCTGACGGCGGCCGCGTTCCTCGCCGGCACGCCGTACGCGCTCATCGACTTCTCGCGCTTCCTCGGGGACTGGGGCGACCACCTGGACCTGATGCGCCTGCGTCCGCTCGACGCCGCGGTCATGGCCAAGATGGTCGCCTACAACCTCTGGAACTTCGCGGGCGAAGGCGCCCCCTACGGCGCCGCGGCGCTGCTGGGCCTGGTCGTCCTGGCGCGCGCCGACCCGCGCCAGGCCGCGTTGCTCGCCGCGCCCGTGCTCGTCTACTACGTCCTGCTCTCGCGCAGCACCGACGGGGGCTGGGTGCGCTATCTGTTCGCCGTCTTCCCCGCGCTGGCGCTGCTGGCTTCCGAGGGCCTGGCCGCCCTCGGCGGCAAGGCCGCCTGGCGCCGGGCCGTGGTCGCCGTCGCCTTCGCCGCGCCCGCGCTCTTCATCACCGCGCGCGCCCAGCGCTCCATCCGCCTGCCCGACACGCGCCGCGAGGCGGAGGCCTGGCTGAAGGCGAACGTGCCCGAGGGCGAGACCCTCCTGCTCGACACGGTCCACTCCTCGCCGCGGGTCCTGATGTCCTTGGAGCAGGTGCGCGACCTCGCCGAGCGCACGACGCGCGCCGGCTCCTCGCGCGCGCGGCTGTACCGCGCGATGGCCGAGCGCCATCCCGGCGGCGGCTGGCGCGTCCTCCGCGTCCAGCGCACCGCCCGCGACCTGTTCACCTTGCCCGGGCACGCCGCGAAGTCCCAGGCCGACGCGGATTTTCTCGACGTACGTCCCGGTCTCGATCCCGCCCGCGCCGCGCGCGTGTCCTGGGTCGTGACCTCCAGCATGGGCGCCGACCCGCGCAAGGCGCGCGAGCTGGCCACCTTCTTCTCCGAGCTGGCCGAGCAAGCCGACCTGGTCCAGGAATTCCCCGTCGAGCCCGGCGTCAACACCGGTCCCTGGCTGCGCGTCTTCCGCCTCAAGCGCGGCTAGAGGTTAGGGGACAGGCACCTAACCTCAGGCCGGGTGCCCGTTTCGTAGGTTAGGTGCCTGTCCCCTGGCCTATAGGTGTCTGCCCCCCGGCCTTTTTCCTATAATCCGTCCTCGTGGCAAAGCCCAAGGTCATCGTCGTCATGCCCGCGTACAACGCGGAGAAGACCCTCGAGCGCACCCTCAAGGACATACCGGAGGGGTCCGCCGACGAGGTCATCCTCGTCGACGACTGCTCCAAGGACGGGACCGTCGCGCTGGCCAAGAAGCTCGGCCTGACCGTCTTCCAGCACACCCAGAACAAAGGCTACGGCGGCAACCAGAAGACCTGCTACACCGAGGCGCTCAAGCGCGGGGCCGACGTGGTCATCATGGTGCACCCCGATTACCAGTACGACGCGCGCCTGGTGCCCGTCATGGCGCACCTCATCTCCCACGACGTCTGCGACATGGTGTGCGGCTCGCGCATCCGCACGCGCTGGGAGGCCCTCGAGGGGGGGATGCCGCCCTACAAGTACCTCTTCAACCGCCTCCTGACCATCTTCGAGAACACCGTCACGGGCCAGAACCTCGGCGAGTGGCACTCCGGCCTGCGCGCCTACTCGCGCAAGTGCCTGGAGACCGTGAGCTGGGAGAACAACTCGGACGATTTCGTCTTCGACCAGCAGTTCCTCATCCAGGCCTCCTTCCTGCGCATGCGCATGGGCGACGTGCCCACGCCGGTGCGCTACTTCAAGGAAGCGTCCTCCATCTCCTTCAAGCGTTCCTGCATCTACGGCCTTTCGGCGCTGGTCTGCATCGGTCAATATGTCCTGCAGCGCCTGGGGCTGGTCCGCTTCTCCCTCTTCGAGCCCAAGGCGACCAAGACCGCATGAGCCGCTGGCCCGCGGCGGCGGCGCTCCTCGCCGCGGCGCTGGCCGCCGCCGCCCTCGCCGACTCCGCCTGGCCCGTGCTGCGCGCGGGCGTGGTGCCGCTGGTGCTGCTCTTCCTGACGGCTTTGCTCGCGACCGGCTCCGGCCGGGCCTTGGCCGGGACCTTGGGACTGACCGACCTGTCCGAGTCGCAGAAGACCCTCATCGGAGCGACCTTGGGGCTGGGCCTGCTCGCGCTGGGCACCTTCGCGCTCGGCGCCGCGGGGTTGTTCAAGCCTTGGGCCGCGTCCGCTCTGCTGGCCGTCCTCTGGGTCGCGGGCTACGGCGAGCTGCGGCCCGCGCTGGAGTCGCTGGCGCCGGACCGCTCCTTGCTCGAATCGCGCCCGCTCGCGGCGGCCGCCATCGCGCTGCCGCTGGCGCTGGCGCTGTGGGCCTGCCTGATGCCCCCGCACCAGTACGACTCGCTGGTCTACCACCTGGCGCTCCCCCAGGAGTACCTCCGCGTCGGCCGCCTGCACGCGCCGGAGGGGCTTCTGTTCGCCCATTTCCCGCAGAACGGCGAGATGCTGTTCACGCTGGCTCTGCTCGCCGGCTCGGACGTGCTCGCCCAGATGTACGTGTGGCTCGCGTTCGTCCTCTCCATCGCCTGGCTGTTCTCCATGGGGCGGCGCGAGGCGCCGCTGTCGGCCGTCCTGCTGGCCTGCTTCCTGACGGCGACGCACGCCGCCGTCCTGCTCACCGCGTCGACGACCTACGTCGAGCCGCTCGTGATGCTGTGGGTGACGGCCGGCGCCCTCTCCTTCGAGCGTTGGCGGCAGGTCCCCGGCGCGCGGGGCTGGCTGGTCCTGTCGGCGGTGTTCGTGGGGCTGGCGCTGGGCACCAAGTACTACGCGGGCCTGGCCGCCGTCGCGCTCGGCCTGCGCCTGCTGTGGCGCGCCGCGAAGGCGGAGGACCGCCCGGCCGCGCTCAGGGACGGGATCCTCTTCACCGCCGTGGTGACCTTGATGTTCGCGCCGTGGCTCGTCAAGAACTGGCTGCTCGTGCGCAACCCCATGTTCCCGTTCCTCTACAAGTGGTTCGCCAACACCGGCACGGGCTGGAACGGCGACGCGGCGGCGGGCTACTTCCGCATCCTGACCGAGTACGGCCACGCCGAGGGCTGGGTGTTGAGCCTGGTGAAGCTCCCGGTCCTGCTCCTGCGCAACCCGCTGCGCTTCGGCGGCGGCATGGACGTCCTGGGGGACCTCGGCTGGACCCTCCTGCTCGGCGCGCTGCCGCTGGCCGTGTGGGCCTCGCTCGAGAACGGGTTCCGGCGGGGCCTGCTCGTCTTCTGCGGGCTGTGGGCCGTCGGCTGGTTCTCCTCCGGCGTGGTCCTGCGCTTCCTCACCGTGCTCGTCCCCTTGCTGGCGCTGACGGGCGCGGCGGGCCTGGTGAAGCTCCGCGAGCGTCTCGAGCACCGGTGGCGGGACCTGCTCGTTCTCTCCGTGGGCGCCCTCGTCGCCGTCAACCTCTACCTCGTCCTCTACGTCCACGCCGTGTTCGGCACCCCTCAGGTCCTGCTGGGGCTGGAGACGCGCGAGGCCTTCCTGGCGCGCCGGCTCGACTACTATCCCTGCGCCGCGGCGGCGCGCGACCTTCCGGGGCCAAGTGGTAGAATCCTCCTCGTGGGAGAGCAGCGCGGCTATTACCTGGGGCGTGAGCACCTCGCGTCGAGCGTGCACGCCCCGAACCTGTGGGTGCGGCTGGCCGAAGAGGCCGCCTCTCCCGCGGACCTCGCCCGCCGCCTGACGTCGGCGGGTTTCTCGCACGTGCTGCTGGTGCCCAAGGAGTCGGCGCGCCTGGGCGAGTCCCTGGGCGTGCTCAGCGACAAAGGCCGGGCCAACTGGGACGGCCTGGAATCCCAGCTCGAGGTCGTGGCCAAGGCCCGCGGCTGCATCGCGGCCGTCCTGGAGCCCAAGTCATGAAGGACCCCGGCCTCCTCGTCGCCTGCTTCGCCTTCGCGAGCGTCATCTCCTTCGCGCTGACGCCCGTCGTGCGCGCGCTGGCCATCCGTCTCGGGGCCATCGACGCGCCCACCTCGGCGGTCAAGACGCACAAGGAGCCCACCCCCGTCTTCGGCGGCGTGGCCATCTACGCCGGCTTCGTGGCGACCATGCTCCTGGTGCGCTTCATGACCGGCTACCCGACCGGCACGCTCACCAACCTGCGCTCCTTGGTCATCGGCGGCACCCTCGTCTTCCTGCTGGGCCTGGTCGACGACCTCCGCCGGCCGCAGGGCATCGACTACAAGCCGAAGTTCGCGGTCCAGATACTCGCGGCGTCCTTGCTCGTGATCTTCGGCCTGCGCATCCGCTTCATCGAGCCCAGCTGGGTGGCGGCGGCGGTCAGCATCGTCTGGGCCGTGGGCGTGACCAACGCCTTCAACATCATCGACATCATGGATGGGCTCTCGGCGAGCCAGGCCGCGGCCGCGGCGCTGGGCTTCCTGCTCATCTCTCTGCCGTCCGAGGAGCTCTACGTCAACGTGGCCTCGGCCGCGCTGGCGGGAGCGACCATCGGCTTCCTGCCCTGGAACTTCTCCAAGAAGAGGAAAGTGTTCATGGGCGACAGCGGGTCGCTGACCATCGGCTTCGTGCTCGCGGGCATATCGTTGGGCACCCGGTATTCGGACACGAACAACGCCGGCGTGTTCGCGCCCCTGCTCATCCTGTTCGTGCCCGTCTTCGACACCTTCTTCGTGAGCATCCTGCGCCTGAACCAGGGCAAGTCGCCTTTCCTCGGGTCGAAGGACCATTACGCCCTGCGGCTGGAGCGCGCGGGCTTCTCGCGCCCGCAGATCGTGCTGACCTCCGCCGTCGCGGCGGCCTTCTTCGCCTTCTGCGCCTTCCTCGCCACCCAGTACGACCTCAAGGGCGCGGTGGCAGTGTACCTCCTGGTCGCGGCCGTGGTGCTGTGGATCGGGCGCCGTCTGGCGCTCGTCGAGATGCGATAGCATGAAGACCGACGTCCTCATCCTCGGCGGCGGCTTGGCGGGTCTCTCCGCGGCGCGGCATCTGGGCGAGGCGGGCGTGAGCTCGCGGCTCGTCGTGGAGGCGCGTTCCCGCGCGGGCGGCACGGCCGGGTCGGTGACCACCGACGGCTTCACTTTCGACTACACCGGCCACCTGCTGCACCTGCACGACGCCTACGGCAAGAAGCTCATCCTCGGCCTGCTCGGCGGCAACGTGGCGACGCACGAGCGCCGCGCCTGGATCTACTCCAAGGGCGCGTTCACCCGCTACCCGTTCCAGGCCAACACGCGCGGCCTGCCGCCGGCCGTCGTGGCCGAGTGCGTCGCGGGCTTCCTCGAGACCGTCCACCGGCCGAAGGCGCCGCCGAAGGCCCCCGATTTCCTGTCGTGGAGCCGGGCGACCTTCGGCGAGGGCATCACCCGCCACTTCATGCGGCCCTACAACGAGAAGCTGTGGCGCACGCCGCTCGCGCGCATGACCACGGAGTGGCAGGGCCGCTTCGTGCCCAAGCCCGCGGCCTCCGAGGTCGTCTACGGCGCCTACGCGGAGCAGAACACCTTGTTCGGCTACAACGCGACCTTCCGCTACCCCGTGAAGGGCGGCATCCAGGCCCTGCCCGACGCCTTGGCCGCGGCGCTGGAGCCCGGCGTGCTGCGGACCGGCGCCCGCGTGCTGGCCGTCGACCTGCGCGAGAAGGTCGCCGAGGTCGAGGGCCTCGGCCAGGTGCGCTACGAGCGCCTGGTGAACACTTTGCCCCTCTGCGACTTTCTGGACCTAGCAACCCCACTACCCAAAGCCGTGAAGGCCGCGCGCGCCAAGCTGCGCTGGAACACGGTGTGGAACCTCAACCTGGGCGTCGACCGCGTCATCAGCGACAAGCACTGGGTGTACTATCCCGAGAAGAGATATCCCTTCTACCGCGTCGGCTTCTCGAGCAACTTCTCGTCCCATCTCGCCCCGGCCGGCCACAGCGCAGTGTACGTCGAGGTCGCGCGTCCCGGCGGCGCGCGCGTGGACGTGCCGAAGCTGGAGGCCCAGGTCCTCTCCGGATTGCGCGACGCGGGAATATTGAGGAAGGGCGACACGCTCTCCGCCAAAGTGTGGATGCCGGTGAAGGTCGGCTACGTGGTCTACGACTTCGCGCGCACGCCGGCCGTGACCGCCATCTTCAAGCACCTCGCCGCGCGCGGCGTCGAGTCCATCGGCCGCTACGGCGGCTGGAAGTACTCCTTCATGGAGGAGACCATCCTCGACGGCAAGCGCTGCGCCGAGCGGCTGACCGGGAAGTCCCTTTCCCGCGACGCGGCCGACGCGGGCGAGCTGGTCCCGCTCAAATGAGGCGCTTCGCCTTCCTGTCGGCCCTGCTCCTGCTGTCGGGCTGCGTGGCCGAGACCGTGGAGCGCCGCCGTCCGCGCAAGGGGCCGGTCAAGGAGGTCGGCTTCGTCGACTTCGGCGGGGGCCGCGTGCGCTACTCCACGGAGGGCTGGGGCTGGTTCGTCTCCGGGCGCCGCCGCCACGCCAAGCGCCTCATGCGCAAGAACTGCGGCAAGGCGCTGCTCGTCGAGGTGACCGACGAGTACGACCGTCAGGACGCCGACATCGCCTACTCCGGCGAGGACGTCCAGCAGAGCATCGACAAGGGCCTCGACCACTACAAGATCGCGCCCTTCCACCATTTTTCCTACGAGTGCCGTCCCAAGGACGGCGCCGCCGCGCCGCCCGCGGCGTCCACGGGCACGGCGCCGTCGCCCTTCGTCGTCGTGCCGGCCCGCGAGCTCCTGCCGGGCGCCACCGTCGCCGCGCCGGTCCCTCAGCCCGACCCCGCGCCGGTCCCGGCGCCGGAGCCGGCCCCCGTCCTCTCGACCGCCCCCGCCGCCACGGAGCCCGCGCCATGAAGCTCGACCGCCCTCTCTGTTTCTTCGACCTCGAGGCCACCGGGGTCAACCCGCTCGAGGACCGTATCGTGGACGTGTGCGTCCTGCGCCGCGAGCCCGACGGGACCGAGACCGTGTTCTCGTCCCTCGTGAACCCCGGCGTGCCCATCCCGCCCGACTCCACGGCCATCCACAAGATCACCGACGAGATGGTGAAGGACCAGCCGCGCTTCTCGGACCTGGCCGACAAGCTCCAGGAGCTGTTCAAGGGCGCGGACCTCTCCGGCTTCAACATCGCGCGCTACGACATCCCGCTGCTGGCCGCCGAGTTCAAGCGCTGCGGCGCGGAGTGGCCCGGGACCGGCCGGCGCGTGCTCGACTCTTACGCCATCTTCGCGCGCAAGGAGCGCCGCGACCTGACCGGCGCCTACAAGTTCTTCTGCGGTAAGGACCTCTCCGGCGCGCACCGCGCCGAGGCCGACGTGCGCGCCTGCGCCGAGGTGCTCTACGCCCAGGTCGAGCGCTACCCCGACCTCCCCAAGGACTCGGCCGGGCTCGACGCCTGGCTCTCCACGCGCGACCCCAACGACAACCGCGTCGACGCCGACGGCAAGTTCGTCTGGAAGAACGGCGAGGCCGCGTTCAACTTCGGCGCCAAGCACAAGGGCAAGACCTTGCGCGAGGTGCTGCGCGCCGACCCGGGCTACATCTCCTGGATGGTCGAGAAGGGCGCGTTCCCGGCCGAGGTCGTCAAGATCTGCCGCGAGGCCATGGACGGCCGCTTCCCCGTCAAGAAATGAAGAGAGCCGTCGTCCTGTTGTCGGGCGGCCTGGATTCGACGACCGCGCTGTATTGGGCCCGGAAGAAGGGCTACGCGCCCGTCGCCCTCGCCGTGCTCTACGGCCAGCGCCACGCCAAGGAGCTCGGGGCCGCGCGCCGCGTGGCGAAGGCCGCCCGCGTCCCGCTCCACGAGGTGACCTTGCGCCTGCCCTGGCTCTCCGGCTCCTCGCTGACCAACACCCGTCTGAAGCTGCCGGACCTGCCGCTCTCGAAGATCGGCGCGGGCGGCGTGCCGTCCACCTACGTGCCGGGGCGCAACACGATGTTCCTGTCGCTCGCCGCCTCCTTGGCCGACGCCGTCGGCGCGGACGCGGTCGTCATCGGGGCCAACGCGCTGGACTACTCCGGCTATCCCGATTGCCGCCCTCCGTTCATAAGAGCCTTCGAGACGGCGGCGCGCCGCGGCACGCGGCGGACCAAGCTGAAGGTCCTCGCGCCGCTGCTGCGCCTCGACAAGGCGGGCATCGTGCGCCTGGCGGCGAAGGTCGGCGCTCCTCTCGCGATGACGTGGTCGTGCTACGCCGGGACCGCGCGTCCCTGCGGCCGCTGCGACTCCTGCAAGCTGCGGGCGAAAGGCTTCCGCGAGGCCGGCCGCCTCGACCCGGCCCTGTGAAGGACTTGAAGCTGTCGGACGAGACGCGCGCGCGCGTGATCGAGGTGTTCTCGTCCCTCCAAGGCGAGGGCCCGCGCCTGGGCGAGCGTCAGGTGTTCGTGCGCTTGGGCGGCTGCAACCTGCACTGCGACTACTGCGACGAGCCCGACAGCATCCCCATCCCGTCGGGCGTCGTCTGGACGGCCGCGAAGGTCAAGAGCGCCGTCCTGCGCCATGCCGCCAAGCGGCGTCCCGTCTCGGTGTCGTGGACGGGCGGCGAGCCGCTCCTCCACGCCGCCTTCCTGGCGCCGCTGCTGCGGTGGGCCCGCTCGAAGGGGTTCGAGAACTATCTGGAGACCAACGGCACCTTGCCCGCCGCGATGCGCGCCCTGGCCCCGCTCACCGACGTGGTCGCGATGGACGTGAAGCTGCCCTCGGCCATCGGCCGCGAGTGTTGGGGCCTGCACGCCGCATTCCTCGACGAGGCGCCGGCGGCCAAGACCTTCGTGAAGGTCGTGCTGACTTCTCAGACCACGGACGACGAGCTCGGCAAGGTGCTGGCCCTCCTGCGGCCGGTCTCCCAGCGCGTGCCGCTCGTGCTCCAGCCCGCCACGCCCGGCTTCGGGGCCGATCCCATCGCGCCCGCGCGCTGCCTGGCCTTCGAGACCCGCGCCAAGCGCGCGCGCCGCGACGTGCGCGTCATCCCGCAATGGCAGCACCTGTGGGGCGTCCGCTAGCCGCGGCCGCCGCCGCGCTCGTCGTCGCCGCGGCGCTGGCGGCCCGCGCGCGCTTCGACCCCGCGGTCTCCTTCCTGCCGGGCGGCGGCGCGCCGTGGATCGTCGCCGCGCGCCCCTTCGACCTGAAGGCCGCGCCCGCGAGGCCCGAGTTCGTCTATTTCCGCCGCCGCTTCGCGGCGGGCGCGGCCGCCGAGGGCGAACTGCGTATGCGCGCTCGCAGCGAGAGCCAGGTCGTCCTCGACGGCAAGGTCGTGCTGCCGGTCGGCGAGGCCGCCGGAGGCTGGAAGCGCGAGCGGCGCCTCGTCCTGCGTCCGGCGCCGGGCGAGCACGAGCTGCTGGTCGTCGTGCGCGCCGTGCCCGGTCCGGCCGCGCTCTCCGCCGAGGTCGCCGCCTGGGGCCTGCGCACCGACGCGTCCTGGCAGGCCGCGGCCGGAGAGCGGGGCTGGCCCCAGGCCGCGCTCGCGGCGCTTCCGCGGCGCGCGGAGGCGTTCGACGGCTTCCCGACGGCGCGCGACGGCTTCCTCCTGACCGCGCCGCGGGCTCGCGCGTCCGTGGCTGTGGGCGGGCGCGGGCTGGGCCGGGCTGAGCGCGTGGAGCCTGTGGCGCCTGCCGCCAGCCGTGGGCTTCGACGCCCTGGCGCACGCCGAGCTCGCCCGCCTCGTCCTCGCGCGCGGACTGCCCGGTCCCGGCGAGGGCTGGCAGAGCTTCCAAGCCCCTCTCTACCATCTCCTGTGCGCGCCGTTGGCGGCGTGGGCCGCCTCCGACGACGCCTTGGTCCTCCTGATGCGCGTCCCCAACCTCGTCTGCGGCTTCCTGCTGGCCTGGCTGACCGCCCGCTTCGCCGCGCTCGCGCGCCCGGGCCGTCCCGACGCCGCGGCGGCGGCGGCCTTGTTCGCCTTCGCGCTCGCGCCCAACCTTTATATGAGCCAGACGCCGGGCAACGAGCCGCTGGCCGCCGTCCTGGCCGCGGCCTTCCTCGTCATGTGCCTGCGCCTGCGCGGCCGCGAGGCGTCCGTGCCGGAGGCGTTCCTGCTCGGGGGCGTGCTGGGCGCGGCCTTGCTCGCGAAGACCACCGCCGTGCTCGCCGCGCCCGCCGGCCTCGTCCTATTAGGCGT
>CAZTZW010000050.1:9380-11226 GCA_964618085.1 uncultured Elusimicrobia bacterium | reverse complement strand
GAAGGCTGGAAGCTCGTGACCAAGGCCGTGCACGCGCGCGGCGGCCGCATCGCCATCCAGCTCTGGCACGTCGGCCGCGTCTCCGACCCTTTCTACCTCGACGGCGCCCTTCCCGTCGCCCCCAGCGCCATCGCCCCGCGCGGCGCGGTGAGCCTGATGCGCCCGAAGAAATCCTTCGTCGTCCCGCGCGCCCTGGAGACCGCCGAGGTGAAAGCCGTCGTCGCCGACTTCAAGCGCGGCGCCGAGAACGCCCAGGCCGCCGGCTTCGACGGCGTCGAGCTGCACGGCGCCAACGGCTATCTGCTGGACCAGTTCCTGCAGGACGGTTCGAATAAGCGTACGGATGAATATGGCGGTCCCATCGAGAACCGCGCCCGCCTGCACCTGGAAGTCGCCGACGCCTGCGTCTCCGTCTGGGGCGCCGGCCGCGTCGGCATGCACCTGGCCCCGCGCTGCGATGCCCACGACATGGGCGACAGCGACCCCGCGACGACCTTCGGCTACCTGGCCGCCGAGCTGGGCAAGCGCAAGCTCGCGTTCCTCTGCGCCCGCGAGAGCCCGCAGGATACCCCGCGCCTGGGACCGGCGCTCAAGAAGGCCTTCGGCGGCGCCTACATCGCCAACGAGAAGATCGACGCCCCCCTCGCCCAGAAGCTCCTCGACGCCGGCGAGGCCGACGCCGTCGCCTTCGGCAAATCCTTCCTCGCCAACCCCGACCTGCCCGAGCGCCTGCGCCTTGGCGCCGCCCTCAACGCCCCCGACCCCGACACGTTCTACGCGCCGGGCCCTAAGGGCTACGTCGACTACCCGGCTCTCGCCGCCGCTGGTTCCTGAACGTTCGATTTACTTCTTACCGGCTCGCTTCCTGATCGCCGCAAACGCCTCATTGATATAAGCCGCGTGCTCTGTCAATTCTCGATCGTGTTCTGATATCACGGCTTCGGCTTTTTTCACGCGTGCGGACAACCCGGCATCGGCACCCAGCGCGTGCCGTAACTGAACGAACGCCCGCATGATGGCGATATTGGCCTGAATCGCCCTCGCGCTCTTCAGCACGCTCGACAGCATAGCGACCCCCTGCTCCGTGAAGGCATACGGCAAATACTTCGAGTACCGGCCCCATCCTAAGGTGCCAATTTGGCACCTTAGGATTTCATGCTCCTGGGTCGTAAGCACCAGCATGAAATCTTCAGGAAAACGCTCCTTGTTTCTTCGTACCTGACGCTTGAGCTGGCGGACTTCGACTCCATACAACTCGGCCAGATCAGCATCGAGCATGACACGTTGGCTGCGCAGGATATGGATCAGCCCATCGATTCGTGATATCTCCACATCCTTCATACGACCAATCCCCCCAAAAGTTCCCTGGACACACTTGAAGCGCCAATTTTGTACATCAAAATTCTTATTTAAAAATAAACATAATTCGTTTTTATCCATCTTAAGCTTCCAATTTGGAATCTTAAGTCCGCCCGGCCCAAAGACTTCGGCCTCCTGGGACCTTGGGACCTACCCGTTCATGCCCACAAGTGGTGAAATGCCCCATGACCGCCGCCATCCTCTTCGCCCTGTTGCTGCCCGCCTCCCCGGCGGCATCCCGCGTCACCACCGGCGCCCCCCGCCCTAACGCCGCGCCGCGCCGCGCCCCCCCAGCCGTCCCCACCATGACCGCCGTGGGGGTCGCGAGCCCCAGGGCGCATGGACAGGCGATGACGAGGACGGAGACAAAATTGAGCAGCGCGCGGCTGAATACCGGATCGGGAACCAGGAACTGCCAGACAGCGAAGGTCGCCAGGCCGATCCCGAAGACGACGGGGACAAAGACGGAGGCGACCTTGTCCGCCAG
>CAZTZW010000050.1:0-9370 GCA_964618085.1 uncultured Elusimicrobia bacterium | reverse complement strand
CGTCCTCCCGCTCGCCGCGCCTCACGACGCCCCGGCCATGTCCCCGGCCGCCGCCGCGGCCGCCGCCGACGTGGCCGCCCGCCTCCAGAACACCGAGATCATCATCATCCAGGCCATCCCCCAAGAAGGCCGGCCCCGCCCCGGCCGCGACATCAGCGAGGCCGTCAAAGAGCTCATGAAGCGCCGCGAGGGCCAGGTCCGCGGCCTCGAACGCGACGGCCCCGCCGAGATCTTCGCCGACACCTTCGCCATCGAAGTGAACTCGGCCGTCAAAGACGAGGTCCTGGCCGAGCTGAAGGTCCTCGAGAACGCAGACACCCGCCTCCTCTCCGACCTGCTCGCTTTGGGCTCGCGCCGCGCCGTCACGGGCCCCCTAGACGCCGAGACGCTCGCCTCCTACGTCGAGCGCATCAAGACCGGCCCCCTCTCCTCGCGCTGGACCGCCTTCGCCGAGCTCTCCACCCTGCTCGAGAACGCCGCCCCCGAGCAGCTCGACGCCCTCCCGCGCGAGACGCGCGACGCCTTGGTCATCCCCCTCTACGGCATCGCCGGCGACGCGGTCAACGCCTACAACCTCGTCCAGGGCTCCTCGCGCGGCGACCTGCGCAAATCGCTCCACGACGCCCGCGGCGAGTCGAAGGAAGGCTGGACCTCCCTCGAGAAGGGCGCCCAGGAAGCCCTCCAGCACCCCGCCATCCTCTCCCGCTTCGACCCGCTCCGCGGACATCTCGTCCGCGCCCTCTCGACCCTCGACCGCCTGAACACCCCCGGCGCGCGCCTCGCCTTCATGCAGCTCCTGCCCCACGCCGACTACGCGGGCCTGGAGCTGGCCTCCCGCCCCGAGAAGGCCCAGGGCTACGTCGACGCCTGGCTCGACCAGCTGACCGGCTCCATCGAGGAGATGCGCCGCGGCCTCGAAGCCCCGCTGCCCGCCGAAGGCGAGAAGACCGATTGGCACGGCACCAGCCGCAGCGGCGGCTATACCCACGTCGAAGGCAGCCGGCAATCCAGCCATCTCTACCAGTGGCGCCCCTACCGCTTCGACCCCGCCGAATCGAAGCACGAGCTCCTCCTGCTGCTCGGCATCCCGAACGCCGGCATCAACCTCGTCGAGCCCGTCCTCTCCATGATCGAGTTCTTCCAGATCGAGTGGCCCGAGCTCCAGGAGCTCCACAAGCGCAAACACCTCGCCCGCGAGTACAAGAACGCCGAAGGCACTCTCGAGTACTACAAGAAGCAGGCCGCCGACGCCGGCCGTCCCTACAGCGAGGAGCAGGTCCAGCAGATCCGCCAGAGCCTGCGTGAGCGCGTCGACAACGACTTCGAGAAGCACAACCGCCTCGACGGCCACTCCGTCATCGACCGCCTGCTGCTATCCTTCGGCTTCAACACCTTCTATCAGGGCTCCGTCCCCGGCTTCGACGAAGCCGCCTACGTCGCCAACGTCCTGGCCTTCTTCCGCGGCGCGACCGAGAGCATCGAAGACCCGTCCATCGTCCGCCAGCTGGCCGACGGCGGCATCCACTTCCTCACCTCCATCGCCAACGCCCCCGTCCTCGACAAGCGCCCCGAGTTGAGGGCCGAAGCCGTCACCTTCTGGCGCGCCCTGTCCGCCAAGGCCGCGGCCCTCGACATCACCCTCAACACCCGCCTCGACGGCGTCATCGACCCGCGTCCCGAGAAGCGCCTGGTCGAGCCCGTCCCGCTCGAAGGCGAGGGCGACGGCGGCGACGTCTGGCAGGTCGCGGCGAGCCCCGACGGCCGCTTCATCGCCCAAGCCGGCGGCGACCGCCGCATCCGCGTCTGGGACGCGAACACCCGCAAGCTCCTGAGGACCATCGCCCTCGACGACGCCCGCCAGAACTACGGCGACCTCGCCAACTCCCTGGGCGTCTCCTGGGACGGCGCCAAGCTCCTCGTCACCTCGCTCCACGACACCGAAGGCCGCAAGGCTTCTTACAGCCTGATCCGCGCCTTCGACATGGCTTCCGAGAAGTCGTCGCTCACCGGCGCCGACGCCGTCAGCTCCGCCCAGGTGGACGACGCCTACGTCCTGCGCGAGAACGCCGACGGCAACGACGGGCGCTTCTACGCCTCGCAGAGGGTGCTCCGCAACAAGGAGGGCCACCACATCGGCGTCGAAGTCGATCTCGTCTCCGCCGACGGTCAGAAGCTGGCCATCCTCTCCAATTCCAACATCCTCGACCTGCGGGGAGGCAGCCTCCTGGCCTCCACCCACGGCAAGTCCACGCCCGAGTTGAAGATCGTCAACGTCATCAACCCGAGCCTCCCCCTCGACGCGACCCCCGATTGGATGAAGCAGCTCGTCGCCTCCTGGCGACAGCGCAACCCGCCGAGCGAGTACGGTTGGTGGCCCGCTCTTTCAGCCAAGCTCGGCAGCTATCAGGGCCGCCCCGCCCTGTTCTGGGCCGACCAGGGCCGCATGAACATCCACGACCTCGAGACCGGCGCCGTCCTGCGCTCGCTCGAAGTCCCCAGCGGCTGGCGCATCCACCCCCACACCACCAACGCCGCCGGCACGCGCCTGGCCGCCATCGTCACCGCCAACGGCCAGTTCAACGGTCCCAACCCCGAGCGCGTCGTCGTCTGGGACCTGACCACCGGCGAGCTCGTGATGGACCACGACGCCACCTACGTCCCGACCGGCTGGCTCTACAGGCGCGGGCAATCCATCGCCCAGCTGGAGTTCGCCCCCGACGGCCGCCGCCTCATCGCCGCGGGCCGCACGGGCACGTCGCTCTTCGAACTACCCTAGTTCGCGGACGGCACCGACAGCCTCGCCCCGGCCGCCGCGAGTTCCTTCAGGTTGAGCGGGGGTATGTGCTCCATCCGCAGATGATGCGGGCACAGGCGACGGCCGCCGATCTTCTTGCCTTTCTTCAGGCAGCGATGCGGGGCCGCATACGTAGACGCTCCGACCATCACGTCGCATTGATTCCTCATGGCGTCACGAAGAATAGCACTCGCCGTCACGCAAAGCTGTAACGGGCGCATGACGGCCGCTTTAATTTTTTTTGGCGCTTCCACGCCACGCGGCCAAGGCGGGTGACGCCTCGAGGGACGTGGAGAGCTCGTCCAGCTCCTGCTGCGTGTAGAGCGCGATCCCGCGGCCTCGCGGATCCCCCGCCGTGAACAAGGTCACGTGCGTGGGAGGACGCGGGATGCTCCCACGCGGAACGCCCAGCGCGGCTTCGAGGCGCGTGTAGAGTCCATCGAGTCCCTCGACATCGGCGAGTTCGACGATGGAACGCCGCTCTTCCTTTCTAACGAGACGATACACGCCTCGGGGATGGACACTCAGCGCCGCTCCACGCAGCGCCTCGTGCAGCGCCCTCACAGGATACTGCGCCCGTCCTCCAACGATAGTGGCGTGCAGCTCGGTCTTACGCATGAACACCACCTCATCAGACACAAATGTCGCCGGCAGCCTATCGGCTCCTGCTAGCGGCAACAAAAGTGTTCGAAGCCGATCATCAACAACCAGTGCGATCTTCATGAAACATCAATCATATGTTTCAGCGTCTTGATTTTCACTCTTTCGCCAGACATTTACGTAATATCACGACATGGATGCTCGATACGGCTGGGACTCCGACTTCGGCGTCTTCACTACAGCGGACGGGGACGAAGTCATTCGGGCGCTCCAATCATTCGTTCGCGATGCATCCACCAGCCAAGTAACTGCCTGGGGTGACGAGGTTTCACTCCTCCAGGCAGAAGGCCGGGAAGTCATTAGCGCAGATGCAGCGGCCGCCAAATTTCGCGCCATTCTCGAGTATCAACTCCCTCTCGAGGCTCGCCGGCCAGATGTGATTCTTCTCCAGAATGGGAATGTCCTCGTTCTAGAGTTCAAGAGCAAAGACGTTCCCACCTCGGCGGATATTGACCAAGTTAGCGCCTACGCCCGCGATCTCGCCTCCTATCATCGAGAGTGCGAGAATCGTCCCGTTCACGCCGTTTTAGTGCCCATCCGCTATGCTGGACAGTCGATGACCATCAACGGCACTCATGTTGCCAATCCCAAACATCTCGCAGAACTTATCACCCAGTTGGCTCGTGAAAAAGCTACGCCCCTAGCCAGAGACGCCTTCTTGGCAGACGACGCCTACCGCCCCCTCCCCAGCCTCGTTCGTGCCGCACGCGAACTATTCGAAACCCGCACCGTGCGCAACGTATGGCGTGCCCGAGCCTCAACTGATCCCGCCGTTAATCTCATCACAGAGATAACGCACGAAGCCGCCCGAACCAAGACAAACCGCCTCATTCTGCTCACCGGCATGCCGGGCTCTGGTAAGACTCTAGTCGGCTTGCGGGCCGTACATGCAGGCTTTCTGGATGACCTCACCATAGAACGAAAGGCTGGAAAACCGACTTCTCCGGCTATTTTTCTCTCCGGCAACGGCCCGCTAGTCGAAGTCTTGCAGTACGAGTTAAGGCGCGCAGGTAGCGACGGCCGCACTTTTGTGAAAGGCGTTAAGAATTACGTTGAAGCCTACTCTAAGCGACCTAATGCAGTCCCCCCAGAACACTTTCTCGTATTTGACGAAGCGCAGCGCGCCTGGGATGCTGAGCAGGTTGCAGAAAAACACGGCGGCCTCGCTGACAAATCTGAGCCAGAGCACTTTATTGAATTTGCCGGTCGGATTCCGGAATGGTGCGTCGTATTGGGTCTTATTGGCACGGGCCAAGAAATCCATAAGGGTGAAGAGGGTGGTATCGGTCAGTGGCGAAAGGCTGTAGACGGGGCGAAAGATCCCTCCCGCTGGACCATTCACGCTCCACCCCAACTCAGCGAAATCTTTCACAGCAGAAACACCCGCTTCAACCCGGCGCTCAACCTCGAAACGGAAGTTCGCTTCCATCTAATTTCCGAGGTCCACAATCTTGTGGACGGGATACTACAGAACGCGCTACCCAAGGATACCGCCACCCTGGCCCAACAGCTTCGGAATGAAACCTATCCCATCTATGTCACGCGCGATCTCGACAAGGCGAAGAAATACGTTCGCGAGCGATACAGAGAGGATCCCAATGCTCGCTTTGGCCTTTTAGCTTCAGCTCGCGACAAAGACTTGCCGGCCTACGGAATCCTCAATGATTTCCAAAGCACCAAGCTGTTAAAAGTTGGTCCGTGGTTTTCCGAAGGCGCCGAAAATGAGCATTCCTGCCGCAATCTCATTCGCCCCGCCACCGAATTTCAAGCGCAAGGCCTGGAGCTTGATTTCGCCATTGTCTGCTGGGGCAGCGATTTTATCCGCGAAAATGGTCGCTGGACAGATCGCCTCGCCAAAGGATTTAAACGCGGGACAAAGGTCCGAGATCCGTTTCAACTCCGATTAAATTCTTATCGCGTACTACTAACCCGCGGCCGTGACGGCATGGTGCTTTGGGTTCCTCCTCATCAGAAGTGGGACGAGACTTTCCAGCATTTCAGAACCGCGGGTCTCGCAGAGCTGATTGATTAGCCCTTCACTGCTACAAATATTCGGAGAGGGTGGGATTCGAACCCACGGAGGCTGTTACACCTCGCCAGTTTTCAAGACTGGAGCCTTAAACCGCTCGGCCACCTCTCCATAAATTGTCAGGCGCACGGTGCCCACCGCTTTACCTGGATGTCGCGCGGAACAGCCTGAACGCAGGCCGCTCTACGCGCGAATTGATGATGACGGCTCAGCAAAGGCGGGGCAGGCGTGAGCGCTGGTCGTCATGGCTTAAGAATAGCCCACAAATCGTCCCCTGTCCAGCCTCAATCAACCGACCGGCCCCCCAGCCGTGATTTCGTAGGATTCCCACGGTGATCATCTACCAGGACACGAAGGCCGGCTTCGTCGAAGATATCAGACGAAACTACTTCAAAGCCCGCATCGAGGACGCCTTCATCAAGAAGACGGGCGGCCTCCCGATCGACGCGCGCGGCTGGGCCAACGACTACGCCCGCTTCTCGACGATCCTGGCGGACGCCAAGGTGGCTGATGACGTCCAACTCGCTATCGAATACCACTGTTCGCCCGTAGGACGCTACCGGATCGACATCCTGCTGGCGGGAAACGACGGGAACGACGACAACGGCGTCATCATCGAGCTGAAGGGTTGGGACAAGGCGGACGTGACCGACGTCGAGAACATGGTCTACGCCCCCCTCGGCGGCGGCGCGGTCACGCAGCACCCCAACCACCAGGCGCGCAAGTATAAGGGCATGATCCTGCGCTTCAACGAGGATGTTTCCAAGGCCGGAATCCGGCTTCACCCGTCGGCATATCTCTTCAACTTGTATCGCCGTTCTCCCGAGCCCCTGGAAGACGCCCGTTATAAGGACCTGTTCCAGGATTCTCGGCTCTTCATGGCTGATGACGCTCTTGAACTGAAGTTGTATCTGGAACGACTGGTTCCCCGCAAGGCCAAGAATGACGTGTTCTTCATTCTAGAGAACGGTCGATGGCGCCCTACTGATGAGCTCATCTCGCGGGTCGACAGCATGCTCGCCGGCAACGAGGAATTCGCCCTCCTCGATGAGCAGGAAGTCGCCTACCAGGTGATTCGGCACCAACTGCTTCACGAGTTGGACCAAAAGACGCGGCATGTCTTCGTCGTCGAGGGCGGCCCCGGGACCGGGAAGTCCGTCATCGCCATCCGTCTGCTGGCGGATATCCTCCGGAAGAAGCGGATGGGCTTCTTCGTGGCCCCGAACAAAGCCTTCCGCGATGCCCTGGTCCAGAGCCTCACCCGGAAGGTGACCGGGTTCCGCGATGACGGCGACGCGCTGTTCAAATCCTCCTGGAGCTTCCAGCAGGCGGATTGGAAGAAGGATGGAAGGAACGACGTGCTGATCGTCGACGAGGCGCATCGACTCAAGGATAGCGCCTATCGGTATTTCGGCAAGAGCATGGTAGCGGACATGGTTCGCGGCGCGCGGATCGCCGTGTTCTTCATCGACGAGTCCCAGCGCGTCCAGTGGCAGGATACCGGCTCCATCGCGGCTATCAAGGCCGCGGCGGATGCGTTCGGCGCCGCCTATCACCCCCCGTTTCGGCTGAAGGCGCAATTTCGGTGCAGCGGCTCGTCCGGCTACCTCAATTGGCTTGATGACGTTCTCCAGATTCGCGAGACCGGGAATTTCGAGAACTGGGGCGATGGGCAATATGATTTCAAGGTCTTCGACCGGGCTGAAGACCTCTATGCGGCCCTCAAGCAGAAGAACGACCGTAACAAGGCTCGCCTTATCGCGGGCTATTCCTGGGAATGGCCGAAGCAGGGCCGCACGCGTGGAACGCCGCTAAAGCACGTCACCGCCGACGGCCTGGCCTTACCGTGGAATTACGACGGGGAAAGCTGGGCGGCATCCCGGGATGGAATCGAACAGGTCGGCTGTGTGCACACGAGCCAGGGATTGGAGTTCGACTGGATGGGCGTGCTCATCGGCGACGATCTGCTCTACAAAGATGGAGCCGTCCTCTGCGACCCCTCAAAGAGAGCCAGGACCGACAAGAGCCTTTATGGCTGGAAGAAGGAATTTGATGCAGCGAAAGGCAATCCGGCGGCGCAGGAAGCGATTCGGGAAAAAGTGCGCGTCATTATGAAGGGAACGTATCGGGTTCTGCTCTCACGGGGCCGGCAGGGCACCTACATCTGGTGCAAAGATGCCGGGCTGCGCGAATACTTCAAGCAGCGTCTGGCGCTGGCTCGCTCGACCGGTCTTCCCAGCTAGAAGCTAGTCCGCCTTCCAGCCGACGACCTGTCACTTGTTCTGCTCGCCGAGCCATGCCTCCAGCGGGGCGAAGTACTCGATGATGGCCGTCTCGTCCATCTGGCGCTGGCCGGTGACGGCCCGCTGCGCGTCGGGCCAATCGTTGTTTCTATATCTCCGTTCCGCGCTGAAGAATCTTCATGTACTCGTTGTAGACGAAGACCCGGTTTCGCTTTTGACCGGTCAACTCGCGCGCGATGCCGAGACTTTCGAGCTTGTTGATCGATTTCGCGACAGCCGGGGTCGAAATCTTGAGCTTTCGATGCGTATCCATAAGGGTCATGCGGAGGTCTTTTTTCAGCATCTCGTGGATCTTGAGGGTCGTGAGGCTCATCTTGCCGAGGCCTTCGATCTTGCGGCGGTCCTCGTCGAACAAGCGTGTCAGACGGCGCGCGGTATCGGCGGCCTGCAGGGACACGGCCTCGATGCCCTCGAAATAGAACTTCAGCCACCGCTCCCAGTCGCCGTCGGTACGAACAGCCTGGAGGCATTCGTAGTACTCCTCTCGGCGTTCCTTGAAATAAAGACTGAGATAGAGCAATGGCTGCGACAGGGCGCCTTCCGCGCACAGTACGAACGTGATGAGCAGACGCCCCAAACGACCGTTGCCATCCAGGAAGGGGTGTATGGTCTCGAACTGGGCGTGGGCCAAGCCCGCCTTGAGCAAGGTCGGCATCTTCACGGGGTCGCCGTGAAGGAACTTCTCCAACGCGCCCAAGGTCGGCAGCACCTCGTGCGGGGGCGGTGGGACGTACCGCGCGTTGCCTGGGCGCGTGCCTCCGAACCAATTCTGGGTACGTCGAAACTCGCCCGGTTCCTTGTCGCCTCCGCGCGTCCCGTCCATCAACTTCGCGTGAATCTCCTTGAGAAGACGCAGGCTGAGCGGAAAGCCGGAGCGCAGGCGCTTCAGGCCGTAGTCCATGGCCGTCACGTAGTTGGATACCTGCTGCACGTCATCGGGCGTGGAGGCCGTGACCGCCTGATTTTCGAATAGAAGGAGGTCCGACAGCGTCGACTGCGTCCCCTCAATTTGAGATGAAAGAACGGCTTCTTTGCGGACGTACGAATAAAGAAACAACGCCGGATCCGGAAGCAACGCGGAAATCTCATCGAGACGACCGAGCGCACGATTTGCTTTCTCGCTGGCGTCTTGCAGAAATTCCAAATTAAGGGTCGGCTTGGGCGGAAGCGGTGCGGGAATAAAGCAATGGTAGGGTTCGGCGCCAGGTTGCTTTTCCCAGCGCCCGGCACGGCGTGCTTTCTCTACGTTAAATTGAACCATCACTATTTAATGTTAAGGCCTTTCCGCTAAATAGTCAATGGCTTAATTAACGCACGGCCATGGAGGCCTACTCAACCTTCCAGCCGACGACCTGCCCCTTATTCTGCTCGTCGAGCCAGGACTTGAGCGGGGCGAAGTACTCGAGGATGGCGGTTGCGTCCATCTGGCGCTGGCCGGTGACGGCTTCGAGGGCGTCGGGCCAGGGGCGGCTTTGGCCCATCTGCATCATGTTGCGGAGCTTGGCGCCGGCTTCCTTGTTGCCGTAGAAGCTGCAGCGGTGGAGCGGGCCTTTGTAGCCGGATTGCTGGCAGAGGGCGCGGTAG
>CAZTZW010000049.1:0-11306 GCA_964618085.1 uncultured Elusimicrobia bacterium | reverse complement strand
CGCTTCTTCATGGACACCTCGGCCCTGACCTTGCCCAACCGCTTCGGCATGCTGCTCAAGCTGCGCAAGGCGCCCGAACTGCGGGAGCGCATGCTCTTCGGCACGGACTATCCGCTGCCGGTGTTCGCCTTCCCGGCGCTGTTCGGCTCCGAGCCCGGCGCCTATTCGCGCGTCCAGTCGGCGGCCAACCCCTTCGACCGCCAGGTGCTCACGCAGGAAGCGCTCGGGCTGGGCCCGGTGAAGGACTTCCTCGACGTCCTCGCCTGGAAGCCCGGCTCGCGTCGTTAGCCAGGGGTCAGACTCCCAGCTGACACGACCTGCTTAGCGCTTCTGGATGCGGCCCCGGTTGAGCGCCACGGGATACTTCTTCTCGTTCTTGTCCATCTTGGACAAGGCGGCTTCGGTCAGCGAGATGCCGAAGCAGTCGGCGAGCTTGAGCAGATAGACGTAGGTGTCGGCCAGCTCCTCGGAGAGATGCGCCTTCTGCGCGGGCGTCAGTCTCTTGGCCTGCGCGGGCGTCAGCCACTGGAAGATCTCGACGACCTCGGCCGCTTCCTTGACCATCGCCATGGCGAGGTTCTTGGGGACGTGATACTTCCCCCACTTGCGCTCGGCCGCGAAGGTCGCGATACGCTTCTTCAACAGCGCGTGGCGTTCCATGCCGGGATGGTACCAAAGAGGCGGGGCCGCCCTCATCGGGCGGCCCCGCGTCCTACCCCCACGTCAGGAATCGTCTAGGCTCGTCCCACCGTATCGCCATGCCAGAGCGCCTCGAAGGCCTTCGCTCTTTCCGGCTCGTTCGGCCACCAGCCCAGCGCCACCAGCCGCTCCAGGGCGGCTCGCTGCCACGGCGCGTCCAGCGGCACCGCCTCCAGCGCCGCCCGCGCCTCGTCGCGCCGTCCCAGGTCGTGCAGGACGCACCCCCAGAACTGCCGCGCTTGCTGGTCGTCGGGCTGCAGGTCCACCGCGCGGCGCAGCGCCGCCTCGGCCGCCGGTCCGTGCTTGAGCGCCCACAGGCAGGCGCCCAGCCCGAACCACGCCTCGCCCCACTCGGGCGCGAGCGTCGCCGCCTTCTCGTAGAAGGCCAGCGCTTCCTGGCGGCGGCGGCTCTCGTAGAACGCGCGCGCGAAGCGGCTCGCCGTGCGAGCGTCGCAATCCGGCGCGTTCACCGCCTCGTTGGCCGCGGCGAGGGCCTTATCCACCATGCCGCGGTTGAGGTAGGCCTCGGTCAGCGCCTGCAGGACGTCCGAGGAGCCCGGATGCGCCAGCCTCAGCTCCTCGAGCAGATGGCACGCCTTCGCGTGCTCGCCCAGCCGGGACACCGACAGCGCCACGCCCATGCGGAGGTCGTCGTTGCCGGGGAACCGGCGCGAGCCTTCCTCGAAGACCCTCAGGGCCTCCATGGGCTTATCGGTCGCGAGGAGCGTCCGGCCTTCCTCCTCGTAATCACTGCTGCTCTGGATAGACATGTCCCCTCCACGCGTCCTCATACGCCTTCGGAGACGACCGGGGGTCTCGCCTTTAAAAGGAAAGACCCCGGTTCCGCGCTGGGACCAGGGTCTACCGCGAGACGTCCGCTTTTAGGTCCCGTTGAGGCCGGGGCCAAGTTGACCTTAAAGTCCCACCGTCAGACAGACGAACGTCCGACATCTCCAGTTTAACAGCCGTCCGCGCCCCCGTCAAGCCCCGCCCGGCGAACATCCGGCGAACGGTCATATTCGGAATGGTAGAATCTTCCATGCTTTTTCCCCTCCTGCTCGCTCTTTTCGTCCCCGCGGCCGCCGCGGCCGACTACGACGCCGACCTGCGCCGCGAGACCTTGGTGCACGCCAAGGCCCTCATCCGCCTGGACACCTCCAACCCCCCCGGCAACGAGATCATCGCCGCCAAATACATCAAGCAGGCATTGGAGAAAGACGGCATCGAGACCGTGTTCTACACCTCGACCGGCACCCGCACCAGCGCCATCGCCCGGATCAAGGGCGACGGCAGCAAGAAGCCCCTCATCCTCATGTGCCACACCGACGTGGTCGCGGCCGACAAGGGCTGGACCGTCCCGCCCTTCGAGGCGACCCTCAAGGACGACTACCTGTACGGCCGCGGCGCGGCCGACGTGAAGTCCCTGTGCGGCGCGGAGATGGCCGTGCTGTCCTACCTCGTGCGCACCAAGACCCCGCGGGCCCGCGACGTCATCTTCTTCGCCGAGGCCGACGAGGAGAACGGCTCCGCTCCCCGCCACATCGAGCAGCTCCTTAAGGAAAAGCCGGAGCTGGTCGACGCCGAGCTCGGCCTCAACGAGGGCGGCCGCCTGGTCTGGCGCTACGACCGCGTCACCGAGATCCGCGTCCAGGCCGCCGAGAAGGAATACATGGACGTCACCCTCAAGGCCAGGGGCCGCCCCGGCCACTCCTCGCGCCCCACGCTCGACAACGCGGTGGTCCGTCTCGCGCGCGCCGTGGCCAAGCTCTCCACGCACCGCTTCCCCGTGCGCCTGAACCCCGTCTCGCAGGGCTACCTGGAGCGTCAGGCCGAGCTCGACCCCTCGGTGCGCGCCGCCGCGCGCGCCTTGCTCGCCGCCCCCGAAGGCCCGCGCCGCGACGAGGCCGCCGACAAGCTCATGGCCGTCTCGCCCGAGCTCGCCGCCACCGTGCGCGAGACCGTGACGCCCACCATGCTCAAGGCCGGCTACAAGAGCAACGTCATCCCCGGCGAGGCCGTCGCCACGCTCAACGCGCGCCTGCTGCCCGGCCGCAAGGCCGAGGACCTCATCGCCGACATCAAGGCGGTCATCGCCGACCCGGGCATCGAGATCGCCTTCGAGCCGCCGACCCGCGCCCCCGTCGGCGCGATGGCCGTCGACACGCCGCTGTACGAGGCCATCGTCAAATCCGCGGCCAAGCGCAACCCCGCGCCCGCCGTCATGCCCTTCATGGCCGCCTGGACCACGGACTCCGCCGACCTGCGCGCGCGAGGCACCGTGGTCTACGGCATCGACCCGCCCACCACCGACGAGGACGACCTGCGCGTGCACGGCGACGACGAGCGCGTCTCCCTCTCCGCCCTGGACTGGTTCGCCGAGTTCCTGCGCGACGTCGTGGTGAGCACCGCCGGCAAGGGCCGCTGACCGTGCTCCTGCCGCTGCTGCTCGCCGCCCTCTCGACCCACGCCGACGCGCGCCCCGCCTACTCCCCCAGGCGCCTGGCCCTCGTGCGCGCGGTGACCGCGGTGGACTCCTCTCCCGACGGCCGCTCCGCCTACTTCGTCACCGACGTCACCGGCGACCTGGAGCTCTGGAGCGTGAGCGCCGCCGGCGGCTGGCCCGTCCAGCTCACCGACCTCGGCCAGCAGGTCATCGAGCCCGCCGTGTCGCCCGACGGCGCGTCGGTGGCCTTCGCGTCCGACTACGGCGGCGACGAGCGCCCCGACCTGTTCCTCGTCCCGGCCGCGGGCGGCGAGGCCAGGAACCTCACCGTCTCTACGCGCGCCGAGACCTCCCCCGCCTTCTCCCCCGACGGGACCAAGCTCGCCTTCCTGGCCGACCCGGGCGCGCCCTTCCTGTTCCAGCTCTTCGTCCTGGACCTCGCCAGCGGGACCGAGCGCCAGCTCACCCGCGAGGCGATGAACCTCCACTTCCCGCTCTGGTCGCCCGATGGGACCGTCATCGCCGCCACGCGTTCGGGCGACGACCGCTCGGGACCGCTCATCCTGGCCTGGGCCGACGGCTCGGGCACGCGCCAGATCGCTCCGCCGGTCAAGGGCGGCATCATCATCCCGCAGAGCTGGTCGCCCGACGGGTCCACCTTGATGACGGTCGCCGAGGACCCCGAAGGCTTCCGCCGCCTGTACGTCCTCGACACCCTCACCGGCAAAGGCAGCTTCACCGGTCCGGCGGGCTGGGATATCGAGAAGGCCGTCTGGAAGAAGGACATCGGCATCGTCTACTCCCGCAACGAGGGCGGCGCCTCCGGCCTGTACCGCCTGCCGCGCCTGGACATGCAGCCCGAGCGCCTGATGGCCACGCGCGGCCGCATCGAGGACTTCGCTCTCTCCGACGACGGCTCGCAGGCCCTGCTCATCTGGAGCGACAGCGCCCACGCCCCCGACGTCTGGCGCCTGGACCTCGCCACCTCGGAGCTGTTCCAGGTCACGCGCTCGATGCTGGGCGGCGTCGTGACCGACGAGCTCGCCAAGGGCGAGATAATCACGTACACCTCCTTCGATAAGCAGACCATCCGCGCCGTGTACATGAAGCCGCGCGACAACCGCCTCGGCACCCCGCCCCCGCTCGTCGTCATGGTCCATGGCGGACCCGATTGGCAGAGCTTCGACGACTTCTCTCCGATGAGACAGTCCCTGACCGAGGCCGGCTTCGCCGTGCTCGCCCCCAACTTCCGCGGCTCCACCGGCTTCGGCCGCAAGTTCCTCGAGGCCAACCGCAAGGACTGGGGCGGCGGCGACCGCCAGGACCTCATCGCGGGCGTGCGCCACCTCGCCCTCAACAACGAGATCGACCCGACGCGCGTCGGCATCACCGGCGGCAGCTACGGCGGCTACATGACCCTCTACTCTCTGGCCAAGAACGAAGGCACCTGGGCCGCCGGCGTGGCCGCCTACGGCATGCCGGACCTCGTCCTCGACTACGAGCTGTCGAAGTCCCGCTTCATGGACTGGTACCACGTGCAGATGGGCGACCCGGCGAAAGACGCGGCCCTCTTCAAGGAACGCTCGGCCATCACTTATCTCGAGGACCTCAAAGCCCCGCTGCTCGTCTTCCAGGGCGCCAACGACACCAACGTCCCCGAAGCCGAGGCGCGCCTGGTCTACGACCGCCTCAAGTCCCTCGGCCGCGACCCCGGCCTCGTCGTCTACCCGGACGAGGGCCACGGCTTCACCCGCCGCAAGAACCTCTCCGACTACTACACCCGCACCGTCGACTTCTTCAAAGAAAAACTGAGATAGGGGACAGGTACCTGGCTCAGTTTCTTCGAAGTAACATCGGGGTCAGGCACCGATGTTACTTCGTAATCAGCTAAACTAAGCCGTGGCCCACTGCTTCCGCTGCAACGCGAGCGACGTGAAGAAGGACGAAGACCACAAGCCCGGCTGCCCCGTGGTCAAAGCCAAGCGCGAAGCCGCCAAGCGCATCACCAACATCGCCGCCGGCTACCGCCGAAAGAACCAGCCCGCCGAGTCCGGCTCCCACGGCAACCTCAACCGCCCCGGCACCTGCAAGAAGTGCGGCGTCATCGTCCCCAACCTCCTCCTCCACCTCGGCAAGTGCAAGCCGAGCTGAGCGACAAAAGGGACAGGCCCTTTTGTAGCTAGGGCGTCATCCGCGCCAAGCCCGTCCGCGTCCCCACCCACAGCTTTCCCTCGTCGAAGAGCACCGCGCTGACGTCTTCCCCCGGCAGTCCCTCGCCGATGCCCCAGCGCGACCACGAGTTCCCGTCCCAGAAGGCCAGGCCGGTCCCGTTCTCGCCGACGGCCAAGCGCTCGCCGTCGCGGTCGAGCGCGCCCGGGTTCACCCAGGAGTCCGCGTTGAGCGGCACGCTCGAACCCAGCACGGTCAGCCCCGCGTCGTAGGTCCCCACCAGCAGGCCGCGCGGGGACTCCGCCAGCGCCGTCACCCAGTCTCCCGGCAGGCGCCCGTCGATGACGCCGTAGCGCTCGATCTTCCCGCCTTCGAGCTTCCACAGCCCGTCGAGCCCCGCCAACCAGACGATAGGACCGCTAACGAGAAGGCGCTGCGGGTGCTCCTCCGGCGTCGCCGTCTCCGTGACGCGTCCCTGCTCCCACGTCACGATCTTCCGCGCTTGCCCGAGCAGCACCTTTCCGTTCGCGACGTGCACCGCCGACGTCGCCCGCTTCAGCCGCGCGTCGTCGGGCCGCTCGACCTTCCCGTCCGATATCCAGAAAACGCCTTTCTCGGTCGCGCCCCACAACCGCAATCCGTCCCAGGCCAGGTCGTCCACCCAATCCGTGGGCAGGCCGTCGGCGACGGTGTAGCGGGTCCAGACGCCGTCCTTGTAGCGCGACAGGCCCCGGTCGAAATGAGCCGCCCACAGCGCTCCGTCCGCCTTGAGCAGGCGCACCACATGCCCGTCCGCCGGCGCGGCCGTCCCCAAGGCCCGGACCTTCCCGTCCTTATAGAGGAACAGCCCCCGGTCGCTGCCCACCAGCAGGCCGCGCTCCGAACCCTCGAGCGCGGTCACCGCGTCGGGCAGGCCCGCCACACGCTCGCCCGACGGCATGCGCCGCAATCCCCCGCCGAACGTCCCCGCGTACAGCGCCCCGCCGTAGGCCGCCGCGCTCGTCACGGGGAAGCCTCCCGCCGGCAGGACCTCGTCGGCCAGACGCTCGCAGCGCCGCAGCAGGCCCTCCTCGCGCGGGACGTACGCGCAGCCGCCGAAGCGCGCGGGCGGCGGCGGCGCCATCTCGGCCGCCTCCAAGTACGTCGTCTTGCTCCCGTCCAAGGCGTAGCGGCACGCGCCGTCCTCGGCCACCGCGACCGCCGCGTCCTCCAGGAACACCGCGGCCTTCACCCGCGCGCAGCTCGGGAACGTCTCGACTTCCGCCGCGAACGCCGCCGCGGCCAGCAGGAGGATGATCACGGGAGCACGACCTCCTGGCGGGAGACGTTCCCCGCGTAGTCCACGGCCTCGAGCACCGCCTTGCCGCGCGAGGCGACCTTGGCGCTCCAGATGAAGCGGTCAGGGCGGCGCTCCAGGCGCAGCACCGTGACCTTCCCGTCCGCCGTCAGCAGGCGCACGCGCTTCACGTCATGCGTGACCGTCATGCTCCCTTTCTTGCCCTTCTTCGTCTCCAAAACGAAACGACGAGCCTCAGCCATGACCAACACCTCCCGTCCGGCGGCGCTCGCCGCCACTTCGAACACCGGCGCCTTCGAGTCGATCTGATAGTCGGCCTCGAAGGCCGTGCGCGAGCCGTCATGCCCCACGCACAGCACCTTGATGGCGTAGCGCCCGTCGGGCGTGCCGCGCGGCACGAGGAAGCGGCAGGCCCACTTCTCCCGCGCCTGGTCCCACGCGCACAGCTGCCGCTGCCCGAAGGGGAAGTCCGCGATGACCGCGGCCGTGCCGCGCGGCGCGTCCACGCTCAGCACCGGGTCGCCCGGCTTCATGCGCGGGATGGACACCACCGCCGCGTCCGAGCCGAAGTTCGACTCGTAGCTCATGCCTTCCGGCATCTCGTTGGGGATGAGCACGGTCTCTAGAGGAAGGCGGCTGTCGGCCAGCAAGGTCCGCTCCACCGCGACGAAGGACGTGTACGGCGTCACCAGCTTGAAGGAGAGGCCCAGGTTCTTCACCGCCTCGATGTTCTGCGGCGTGACCCGCTCGTACGACTCGCTCATCAGCCGCTCCACGCGCCGCCGCGCCCACGCCGTGTCGAGCACCTTGTTCTCAGCGCGCTTGGCGGGCAGACGCACGCCCAAGGTCCGGCGATACGGCTTGCCGGCGAGCGTGCCCGTCACGACGACCGTGCCGGTGGAGGGTCCCGTGTAGCGCGCCATCACGCTCAAGGGCTGGCCGTCGAAGAGGTCGGGGAGCACCTGCGGCTCGAAGTCCGTCACCTGCAGGCCGCCCCAGTCCACCTTGACGTCCATCAGCAGGGGGTTGCGGATGCGCTTGTAGAACCAGGCGACGGCCTTCTCGGTGTCCTGGTCCGGGCGCACGTACTGCACGAAGCCCCGCCCTTCCTTGGCCAGGCCGTCGAGCAGGTAGCGGTTCACCGACGAGCCCACCCCGAAGGAGAACAGCCTCGTCTCGCCCAGGCGCTTGCGCACCTCCTCGAAGATCTCGGTCTCGTTGCCGATATAGCCGTCGGTCATGAACAGCACGATGCGCCGCCGCTTGGGGTCCCGCGGGAAATCGAGGGCGGCCTTGATGCCCTCGATCATGTTCGTGCCGCCCGCGCCGTCGAAGCCGTTGAGGTAGGACAGCCCGTCGCGCACGTTGGCCGGCGTATTGGCCACCGGCGCGGGGCGGAACGAGGACGAGGTCTGGTCGAAGCGGATGATCTGGAACGAGTCGTCCGGGTTCATCCCCTTGATGGCCCGGCGCATGGCCTCCTTGACCTTGGAGAGGGGCTCTCCCCCCATCGAGCCCGAGGTGTCCACGACGAACACCATCTCCTTGGGCGTGATCTCTTCCGCTTTCGGCCGCGCCTGCGGCTGCAAGGTCAGCATCACCGTGCCCGTGGAGGACGACTTGTGCGACAGCACCGAGACCTCGGGCTTGAACGCGGCCAGGCCCCACTCCAGCATCAGGTCCTTATTGGGGATGACGTCGAATTCCTTCAGACTGACGGTGGTCGTCCCCGTCGAGCGCTTCACGACCAGCTCGTGCGACAACGACTTGAGGCCCGTCACCGGCAGTCCGCCCTTGATGCGCACCGTGACCGCGACGTCGTGCCCCCCGCGCTCGCCCGGCTTGAACACCGGGGACGTGATGCGATGCGCGTCGGTCACCGACGGCGGGTTATAGCGCGGCCCGACCGTCATCGGGAAGACGAAGCGATAGCGCCCGCCGTCGTAGGCCAGCTCGTGCGCGTAGCGGATGTGCACGAACACGGTCTCCCCGGGAGGGATGTTCGCCACCGACTGGGTGAAGAGGTTGGGCCGCTCCTGCTCCAGCAAGGCCGCCGTCTGCCCCGAGGACTTGGCCGTCTCGTAGATTTTCCTGGCATTGTCGCGCTCATGTACTTCGGAGCTCACGACGCGCGAGGACACGCGCAGGTACATGTCGGTGACCGCCGCGTTCTCCGGGAGCGGGAAGAGGTACACCGCCTCCAGCCGCTCCTTGTGCGGGTTCTTGTAGCGCTGGCTCAGCTCGACGTAGGCGAAGCCGCCGGAGACCTCGACCTTCGCGTCGGTGTGCTCGAGCACGAAGGCCCCGGCCTTCTTGCCCTGCATCATGCCCATCAGCCCGCCCGAAGGCATGTCCGAGGAGGAGATGGACACCGGCTCGAATCCCTGAGCGGAGGCCGACGGCACCAGAGAGAAGGTCGTGCCCGCGTCCTCTCCGGACGCGGGCACGGAAGGAGAAGACGGGAAAGGCTTCAGTCCCGGCGCGAGCCAGAAGCCGATGACGACGAGTCCGACGGCGGCGAGAAGGGGGCGATGGCGGTCCATGCCGGGATTACCCCGGCCGCCGCCGTGAACTTACGCCGTCTCAGCCCAGAGCTTGTCGGCCTTGGCGGCCCAGACGAAATCGGCCTCCACGAGGCCGTTTATCTTGTGGGTCCACACTTCCAGGCGGGTCTTGCCCCAGGCGAGGTGGATGTCGCCGTGGTGGCCCTGCTCCTCGCACATTTCGCCTACTCGTTTGACGAATTCGAGGCCGCGGCGAAACCCTTCATAAACGTATGTCTTCTCTAAGTGCCCGGCCTTGTTGATGGCCCAGCCCGGCACCTGCTCGAGGTAGCGCTCCTGCACGGCGCGCGGAAGCGCGGGGACGTCCCCGCGGCAGGCTTCGCAGTCCTTCGAGGCTAGGTCGTCGGGCATGCAGCCATCATACCGGATTCGCTAGACGGCCAACGCCCTCTCCACGGCGTCGAGCAGTTCCTCGCGCTCGCACGGGTAGGCGATGGCCCCGTTGGCCCCCGCCAGCGCCGCCTGCTCGTGGATTCCGTCCATGCCGCTGGCCATGATGACGCGGATGTCGGCCGTGGCCTCGTCGTCGCGCAGCTCGCGCAGGAGGTCCAGGCCGAGCATCCCCGGCATCAGATGGTTGAGGATGATGAGGTCGGGGCGCGTCACGCGCGCCAGCGCCCGCCCCGTCAACCCGCAGTGAGCGAGGGCCGGCCGGTACCCGCGGCTTTTGAGCCACGTGACGAAGGTATCGGCGACGTCGTGCTGGTCCTCGACGAGGAGTATCTTGGGCTTTCTCGCCATCAGTTGCAGAGGACCTCGAAGTAGTCGGAGATGGAGTCCGATTCGGGGATCTCTCCCCGCCACTTCGTCTCTCGCAAGTAATGACCGCGTTCCCGCAGCGACGCGCTGTGCCACGAGAAGTATTGAGGGTTCTGCTTCTGGAAGACGGGGTCGTGCAGCCAGCGCCAATCGGCCTGCAGGTACTCCCAGAACCCCAGCACCGACTCGAGGTTCTCCGACTCGAGGTATCCGCTCGCGTCGAGCAGCTCCTCCATGGTCTTCGACTCCAGGAGGATGCGCGTCCTCGCGTCCAGCGTCTCGCGGCCGGGCCACGTGAAAGAGCCCCGCTCCGGCACCACGATCACTTCCTGATTCGGATCAGCCATCGGCCCTCCGAACAGCTGGGATTCCGGCGCGCCCTGAACCGCCGGGACCGGAAGTATAAAGGGAAGGTCCGTTTTTCGCCAGGGGTCCGGCCGTCATCACGATGCTCCATGACCGTCGCAAAATCCCCATACGGCGAATGCTTTCATGGTCCATGACCGCCGCCCCCATCGCCTACCTGCACGGCTTCCGCCCTCTGGCCGTCGGCGCGCCGCTCGCGCAGGCCCCTCTCATCGCGTGGCTCAAGAGGGCGCTGCGGCGCACGCGCGGGGGCTCGCTCGCGCCGCAGGACCGCCGCGCGCTGTCGCTCTACGACCGGCTCGGCCGCGGCGGCGCCGTGGGGCGCCGCGCCAGCGTGCTGCGCGACTACTCGCACGGCCGCTGGCCTCGCATGGAGCTGTTCCGCGGCGGGGCCGGCGGCAGCTGGTTCGCGCCCACGCTGCAAGCCCGGATGGCCGTCTACGAGAAGCACGTCCTTCGCCTGGCCGGACTCGCCCTGCCACCCGAGAGGCTCGCGCCCGACTACGTCGTGCAGGTCTCCTGCACGGGCTACGCCTCGCCCAACGCCGCCCAGCGCCTGGTCTCGCGCCGCGGCTGGGACTCGCGCGTGCTCCACGTCGGGCACATGGGCTGCTACGCCGCCGTCCCCGCCGCCGCGATGGCCGCCAAGCTCGTCCGCGACGAGGCCGCCCACGGCCGCCCCGGCGCCCGCGCCGCGCTGTTCATCGCCGAGCTGTGCACGCTCCACCTCAAGCCGGGCGCCAGCGCCGATGAGCAGGTCGTCATCAACTCCCTCTTCGCCGATGGCGCCATCCGCTTCGACGCGAGCGCTCGGCCGCGCGCGGGCTCGCTGGCCCTACTCGCCGCCGACGAGGCCATCGTGCCCGGGACCGCGGGCGACATGACCTGGAAGCTGCAGGACTCCTCCTTCGCGATGACCCTGAGCCGCGAGGTGCCCGCCTACATCGGGGGAGCAGTGGCCGGATTCGTCGGGCGCTTCCTCTCGCGCGCCGGCGCGCGGCTGGGGGAC
>CAZTZW010000048.1:348-11754 GCA_964618085.1 uncultured Elusimicrobia bacterium | reverse complement strand
GTCAAAGCGTGTTCGCGCGATGCGAAGAATGCGCGTTTCGGGTTTACCCGCTTTTTATCGCAGAAGCCTTGATTTTCCGGTCCTCCTTGTCTATCCTTGCGGCTGTATGGCCGACCAAGCGCCGGACCTGTCGACTCTTCTGACCGACGTCGTGTCGCGCGGAGGCTCCGACCTCCACCTCATACACGGCATCCCCCCCATCGCCCGCATCGGCGGCGAGATCGGGGCGCTCCCCTACCCGACGATGACGTCGGACAGCATCTTCAAGATGCTGGAGCCCTGCCTCAACGACGTCCACAAGCAGAACCTCAAGAGCGAGCTGCGCGTGAACTTCTCGGGCTCCATCGCCGAGGTCGGGCGCTTCCGCTTCAACCTGTACATGGCGACCGGCACGGTGGGCGCGACCATCCGCGTCATCCCCACCAAGACATACCCTCTCTCCTCGCTCGGCCTACCGCCCATCGTGGGCAACCTCGCGCACAAGCGCTCGGGCATCATCTTCGTGACGGGCTCCACCGGCTCGGGCAAGAGCACCACGCTCGCCGCGATGCTCGAGTGGATCAACCAGACGGGGCGTCCCGGCAAGGTCATCACCATCGAGGACCCCATCGAGACCCTCTTCAAGCCCTGCCGCTCCATCTTCGTCCAGCGCGAGGTCGGCGTCGACACCCCGACCTTCGACATGGGCATCATGGACTCCCTGCGCCAGGACCCCGACATCCTCTGCATCGGCGAGATGCGCGACGCGCCGTCCATCAAGGCGGCCCTGCTCGCCGCCGAGACCGGCCACCTCGTGTTGACCACCCTCCACACGCGCGACGCGGCCAAGTCGGCCCAGCGCATCCTGACCGCGGTCGGCGGGGCGGACCAGGACGCCCTGCGCGAGCAGCTCGCCATGACGCTCGAGGCCGTCGTCTCCCAGGAACTCCTGCCCCGCGCCGACGGCAAGGGCCTGGTCGTGGCCTGCGAGATCCTCATCGCGACGCCCGCCGTGCGCCAGCTCATCCGCGAGAACAAGCTCGAAGCCATCAACGACGCCATCCAGTCCGGCGCGCAGGTCGGCATGGTCTCCAAGGACGCGTTCATCAAGAACCTCTTCCAGAAGAAGCTCATCACCAAAGAGGTCGCCTTGGAGCACATGCGCAACCCCGACCTCCTCAACCGCTGATGCCGCCGCCGCGTCTCCCCGTGGACGACGTGGCCGCGCTCGCCGTCTACGACTGCTTCAAGCTCGACGGGTTCTTCCCCGAGTTCTCGGGCGAGCTCTGCATGAAGGTGTTCCCCCGCTCCGGCCTCAACGAGTTCACGGAGGGCGAGCGCCTCCTCGAGCAAGGAGAGGACGGCCGGGACCTGTTCCTCCTCCTGGGCGGACGCGTCGCCATCATCCAGAGCTTCGGTTCGGCCGCGGCCGAGGTCGCGTCCCTGGGGCCGGGCTCGGTCGTGGGCGAGGTCGCGCTCCTGCGCGACGGCGTGCGCACGGCCAGTGCCGTCGCCATGGAGCCTACGCGGGCCTTCCGCCTGGTCTACGAGGACGTCGGCTACGTCCTCAAGAACAACCCGGCGCTCGCGGCGCACCTGGAGGCGCTGGCCCGTCAGCGCACGGGCTCATGAGCGCCTTGGCCCTCGTCCTGGCGGGCTGGACCGCGGCGGCGCCCCTGGAGAAGACCACGGAGTGCCCCGAGGGGACGCACCGCGTGGCGACCAACAACGTCTTCTCTCCGTTCAAGTGCGTCAAGGACGGCAAGGACGACGTTAAGGGGTTCGGCTCGGTGTCCGGCCCGCAGGGCTTCAAGTTCCGGCCGAAGTGCCCGCGAGGCTCGCGGCCGGTCTCGTCGGGCGAGGGATCGCTCCAGCAGTACCGCTGCGTGCGCGCCGCCGCGGGCGAGGAGGAGCCGGAGCTCGCTCCGCTCTCCCCGTCGCGGGACCTCCCGGAGGAGGCGCCCGGCGACGAGTCGCACGACGACCCCCTGACTCGCGGCTGCCCCCCCGGCAAGCGCAAGGTGCGTACCTCCGATCCCCTCAACCCCTTCCAGTGCGTGTCCCAGGCGACGCGCGTGACGTCCTTCGGCGACGACGCCTACCGCAAGTGGACCGTGCCCTTCGAGCTCTCCTTCGAGTACCCGCGGATGTTCCGGCCGCAGGACAACTGGAAGGACGAGGTCCCGACCATCATCTTCACGCTCGACGAGGACCGCGGCGGCAAGCCCGTCACCGTCACCCTCTCGCGCATCGAACACGAGCAGCCCACGTTCCAGGACATGGATTCGGCCATCGCCAAGGACAAGGAATGGCAGGGCGCCTCCGACGGCGGCAGCGGCCGCGTCGGCCCGGCCTCCATGCCCGCGCGCTTCACCTACGTCTCGGGCGAGACGCGGACGGCTTACGTGTCCTTGGGCAAGGACGCCTACTATCAACTGGTCTACAGCGCCCCGGTCGAGAGCTACGAGCAGTACCTCCCCGTCTTCAATCGCATGCTCAAGACCTTCTCCACCCTCCGGAGGAAGCGTTGAGCGCCTGGACGGTCCGCGACGAAGGGAAGGTCCGGGTCCTGACGTTCTCGCGTCCTCCCGGCAACGTCCTGCTCAAGGCCGACCTCGACGCGCTGGCGGCCGCGCTGATGGACCTGGGAGGGGCGCGCGCCGTGGTGCTGGCCTCCTCGACGCCCAAGTACTTCTCCAGCGGCCTGGACCTGGAGCCCATCGTCGCGGCCGACCCCGCCCGCCGGGCGGAGACCTTCGAGTCGCTTCTGGGAGCCTATAAGGCTCTGCTGCTGTGCCCGCGACCCGTGGTCGGCGCCCTCTCCGGGGCGGCCCTGTTGGGCGGCTGGATCCTCGCCATGGCCTGCGACTTCCGCGTGCTGGCGTCCGACACGGGCAAGGTGGCGCTCTCCGAGGTGCGCCTGGGCCTCTCGCCCACGCGCCTGCTGGTCTCGCGCCTCTCGGCGCTGTGCCGTGACCCGCGCGTGACCAAGGAGATGGTCCTGCGCGGCGCCACCATCCGCGCGCAGGAAGCCTTCGACGCCGGCCTCGCCGACGAGCTGGCCCCGGAGGCCGAGGTGCTCGCGCGCGCGGTGAAGCTGGCCGCGGCCCTCGCCAAGTCCGCTCCCAACGCCTACGCGTCTGTGAAGGCGGCGCTCAACGCCCCTTTCCTCGACGAGACCCTGTGGCGCGCGTCGCTGCAGGATTTCAAGGATATCATCACGGGCCCCGAGGGCTCGGAAGGGCTGGCCGCCATGCGCGACAAGCGCCGGCCGAGGTGGGACGACTGATGTTCGCCAAAGACCTCTTGAAGGGAAAGACCGCCGTGGTGACCGGGGGCGGCACCGGCATCGGCAAAGAGGTCGCGCGGCAGTTGGCGCTGCACGGCGCCTCCGTCGTGCTGGCGTCCCGCGACGCCGAACGCCTCCAGGCGGCCGCCAGCGAGCTCACGAAGGAGACGAAGGCGAAGGTGACCGCCGTCCCGGTGGACGTGGCCGACCACGCCTCCGTGAAGGCCCTTTTCGAAGCCGCCGGCGACGTCCACATCATCATCAACGGCGCCGCCGCCAACTTCGTGCGCCCCTCCGAGATGCTCACCCCCGTGCGCTTCCGCAAGGTCGTGGACATCGTCCTGCACGGCACCTTCCACATGTGCATCGAGGGCGGCAAGCGCATGCTCGAGCGCGGTGACGGCGTCATCGTGAACCTCCTCGCCTCCTACGCGTGGACGGGCGCGGCCGGTTTCCTCCCCTCCGCCGCCGCCAAGGGCGGCGTGCTGGCCCTGACCAAGACCTTGGGCGTGGAGTGGGCGCCGCGCGGCGTGCGCGTCAACGCGATGTGTCCCGGCCTCGTGGACACGGCGCAGTCGCGCGAGCGCCTGTGGCCCGAGGAGTGGATGCGCGAGGAGCTCCTGACCGGGGTCCCCTCCGGCCGCTTCGGCACCGAGCAAGAGATGGCCGAGGCCGTGCTGTACCTGTGCGCGCCGGGCAGCCGTTACGCCGCGGGCGAGGTCCTCACCCTCGACGGCGGCGCCTCCACCGGCGGCGCCCCCTACCTGAACTTCCTCAAGAAGGCCGGCGCCATCCGCCGCAAAAAGTAAGGGGGACTGTCCCCTTAAGCTGCGGGACACTCTATTGCGTGGAAGATCGTACGCGAAAGACTGTCCCCTAGCTTAAGGGGACAGTCCCCGTAAACACCGTAAAGAGCGAGGGCCCCCCTTTCGGAGGGCCCTCGGTACGGTGCGGCGGTCGTCTTAAGCGTGGACGCCGTCGTGGTGCTTCGCGTTCGTCTCCGCGTAGGCGGTCTTGGCGGCCTTCGCGGCGGCGGTCACCGCGTCCTTCTTGGCGGCGGCCTCTTCCTTCACGCGCGCGAGGAGCTCCTCGCCCTTCTCGCGGCGGTCCTTGAGCCAATCGCCGAGCTGCTCGCGCGTCTCCTTGCCGGAGCGCGGCGCGAAGAGCACGCCGAGCGCGGCGCCGACGGCGGCGCCGGCGATGAAGCCCAACAGACCGTTGTTGTTGTCGTTAGCCATGGTTGCGACCTCCACTGATCCCGTTCATCGGCCCCGGGAGGGGCCGATGGGCCTAGGATAGCTGTTCCCCTCCGGCCCGTCAATGCGGATCGGCCGCGGGAGCTAGGCGGACTTGTCGAGGCGGGCCAGGGCGGCCTTGTACTCTTCGATCTTGAGGGCCAGCTCTTCCTCGAGGCGCCGCTCGCGCGCGTCGAGCGCCTGGGCGCGCTCCTGGAGCGCGTCGTCGAGGCCCTTCTTGCGGGCGGCGTGGGCGCGCTCGAGCTCGGCGATGCGCGCCTGCAGGGACTTGGCGCGCTCGCGCTCGGTCTCCTCGAGGAGCTTCGCCATCGCGGCGCCGGCCTCCAGCTTGGCCTCCTCGGCGGCGCGGATGCGGTCGAGGTCTCGCAGACGGTCGCGCTCGGCCACCTCGCCGCGGAGGGACGAGGTCTCCCGCTCGCGCAGGACCAGGCCCTCGGAGAGGCGGGAGCGCTCGAGCTCGACGGCGGCCAAGCGAGTCTCGAGGTCCTTGATGCGGGAGGCGTCGACGGCCTGGCGCTGCTCGCTCTCGACGGCCGCGGCGGCCAGGCGGTCGCGCAGCTGGGCGATGTCGCCCATGAGGGAGGATCGCTCGCGGGCGAGGTCCTCGAAGGCTCGCTCGCGCGCCAGGCGCAGGGCGGCGTCGTGCGCTGTGCGCATCTCGGAGACACGGGCCTCGTAGGAGGCTTGGCGCTCGGCGGCTTCCTTGACGCGCGCCTGCTCGGCCTCGGCGAGCTTGCGCTCCGCGGCCGTGCGCAGCTCGCTCTCCCGGTCGACGGCGCCGGACTCGACGCGCCGCAGGACGTCCGCGTGACGCTCGCGAACGGCGGACATCTCCTTCTCGAAGGCGCGCCGCTGTTCGTCGAGCGCGGTCTCATAGCGGCGCGTCAGGTCGCTCTCGCGCGCGGCCCAGCGGGCGTCGAGGTCCTTCTCGCGCTTGAGGTGCTCCTCGCGCAGGGCCTCCTTCCAGGCTTGGTGCTGCTCGGCCAGGGCGCGCGCGGCGCGGTCTGACTCCGCCACCTTGGCGCGGTACTCCTCCTCGAAGCCTCGGCGCGCGTGTTCGCTCTGAGCGTCCAGCGAGCGCTTCTCCGCCTCGATGGAGGCGTGGTGCTCGTCGAGGAGCACCGCGCGCCGCCGCTCGTGCTCGGCTTCGAGGGCGGTCAGGCGGGCGAGGTGGTCGTTCTGCCGGGCCTCCTCGCGGCGTCGTGCCTCCTCCTCCATCAGGCGGCGGCTCTCGGCCAGCTCGCCGAGCCGCTCGAGGCGCTCCTTCTCCATCTCGGCGGCCTTGCGCGCGATGAAGTGGTCCTGGGCGCGCAGGCGCTCGGCGTCCTTGCGCGCGGCGTCCTCGAGCAGGCGCTGCTCGCGGTGGCGGGCGTCGGCCTCGAGCTCGGCGGCGCGGACGTCGAGGGCGCGCAGGCGCGACGCGGCCTCGGCGTCTGCGGCCTTGGCCGCGTCGGCGGCGGCGGCCTGCAGAGCGGCCTTCTCGCGCGTCAGCTCCTCCTCGACCTTGGCGAGGAGGCGGCGCTCCTTGGCGTCCCAGGAGTCGAGGAGGCGGCGCTCGTTCTCCGCGTAGAGGCGCTCGGCCTCGTTGGCGCGCTGGAGATGCGCGGCGTCGAGTTCGGCGCGGCGCATCGCGAGGAGTTCTTCGACCTCCTTTGTCCGGTCGGCCAGAGCGCGGGCGCGCTCCTCGAACTGCTTGGTCGCCGCGGCGTCGAGCTGGGAGCGGGCCTCCTTGGCGCGCGTCCACAGGCCGCTCTCGAGGTCGGCCCACTGCGCCTGGAGTTCGGCTTCGCGGCGCTGGTACCGGAGGACGAGGTCCTTCTCCTTGAGGGCGAGGGTCTTGAGCAGCTCCTCCTCGCGGGCGCGGGCGGCGGTCTCACGGTCCCGGCCGACGGCGTCCAGGGCTTTGCGCGCGTCCTCGAGCTCGCGCTTGAGCGCGACGACCTCGCGGTCCTTGTCCACGAGCTCGACCTCGCGAGCGGTCATGGCGCTGGAGAGCTCGCGGTCGCGGGCCTGGCGGGACTCCTCGACGAGCTTCTGGTCGTGCGCGAAACGCTCGGCCAGGACCTGCTTCTCGCGGCGCAGGGCGGCGATCTCGGCGTCGCGCGACTCCAGCCCGCGCTTGAGCTCGGCCCATGCCTCCTCCTTGCCCTTCTGCGACGCGCCCATGGCGGCGATGTCGCTGCGGAGACGCGAGATGACCTCCTCGGTGTGGGCCCGGTCGGCCTCGATGCGGGACCGCTCCTCGGCGCGGACCTCGAGACGGGCCTGCGCGCGCCAGGCGTCCATGAGCGACTCGCGCTGGCGGCGCTCGTTCTCCCAGGCGTCGGACTGCTTCTGCCAGTCGTCGAGGCGTCCCTCCATCTCCACGAGGCGTGTCTCGAGGGCCTTGCGCTTGGCCCCGTCGTCCTGGAGCTGGCCTTTCAGGCCGGCGTTCTGGTCCTGAAGGTCGCGGATGGTCGCCAGCGCCCCCCGGATGGCCAAACGGGCGGCGTCGAGGCTGTTGATCTCGCGGAGGGCCTGCTCGTCCCACTGCTCCATGCCCGGTCATCATAAAGGAAAGCTGTTACGGGGCGATTACAAAGGAAGCCGACCTTTCCGTCACCTTCCCCCCATTGTCAGCGGGAGGTCAATCCGCTACAATGACGACATGGCCGAGAAAAAGACCGACGCCGTCGTGAAAACCGACTCTCCCAAGCTCGAGGCGACCGTCGTCGCCGACGGGGTCGTCAAGGTCAAGGTCCCGGCCGGCAAGGGCTTCTTCAAGATCGCGGTGGAGAAGAAGCACGGCGAGGCCAACTCGCTCTACCTCGAGGTCAACGGCGCCCGCAAGTTCGAGGTCGGCAACGACTGCGACACCTGCCACTTCTGGTTCAAGTGCCTGCAGGAGCCGCGCCTGCCCACCTCGCGCAAGATCGCCAACCTGCCCAAGACCATCCAGCTGCCCCGCCCCGTGGACGAGTCCCTGGTCCAGGAGCTGGCCCCCCTCCTCGAGCTCATGGAGAAGGGCGAGTACCTCGTGTTCGAGATGTCGGTCAACCTCTCCGGCCCGTACGACTCCGAGGACGAGCAGTCCTACTTCTTCCAGAGCGAGTTCATGGAGCTCTGGGACATCGAGGACCCCAAGGAAGAGGGCCTGCTCTCCGGCTGGGAGCACTACGAGAGCCAGCGCCCGCGCATCTTCCGCCACGAGGCTTCCGGCGTGATGGAGAAGCAGTTCGATTTTGTCGTGCCGCTCGTCCCCCGCGCCGCGCTCAAGGACGAGTACGTCAAGATCTACCAGCAGATGATCCAGAACGGCGACCGCCCGCGCGTGCTGATGCTCGGCATGTACCAGCGCGGCATCCCCGAGTCGGTCAAGAAGGGGACGCAGAAGAACCTGCATTCCTTCATGGCCGGCTTCCTGCTCGACGGCCACCACAAGGTCGCCGCCTACCGCCGCGCCGGCGTGCCCGCGAAGTTCCTCGTCATCCTCTCGCCCAAGGCCTCCAAGTACCACCTCTTGAAGGAAGAGGGCGCGAAAGCGCAGGCCCGGCTCGAGGAGCGCCTCTCCGCCCTCAAGCCGTAAAAAACCAGCTACGCGCCCGTTTTTCGGGCTTGACGGGAGCGGGCTCCGGGGCTATCCTGACGACGTCTAGGCCTAAAGGCCTAGAACGGCGTAGGCCTGCAGCCCCTGACTGGCTCGGGTCCTTCGGCGGTATCCTATAGGTATGCGGACCCCTCGGCGAGTCATCTCGCCCTTCTTGGCGCTGGCTGCGTTCTTGCCCCTGGCCGCGGGGTCCTTCCTCGCCCCCCTCGCGCACGCGACCGCGGCGCGCACGCCCGCCAACGCCCCCGGACGCGAGGTGCGCGCCCAGTTGGACGACCTCACGCGCCGCGTGCTGGACCTTCTGACCGCCGAAGCCCGGGCCGAGTCCCTCTCGCCGCTGCGCGAGCGCCATAGCGCGCTCGCCGCGCGCGTGTCCGGCGCGACCGACCTCGAAGCGGCCGACAAGGCCGTGTTCGTCGCCGAGCTGGCGCGCCTGAAGCTCCTGCTCGACGGCGCGATCAAGCTGGTCGGACCCGACGGCAAGGTCAACAACGAGCGGCTGCGCCGTCTGCTCAAGCGCGTGCGCGACAGCCAGCCGGACAAGCCCGTCGACGTCCTGGAAGGCCTCGTCACGGGATTAGCCCGCGCGGCCAGCGTGACGAGCCCCCTGGAAGCCAGCGCCATCTTCGACAACCTGGCCGAGCACGCTCGGGCGCGCCTGGGAGAGGAGAACCCGGTCACCGCCGACCTGCGCTCCCTGAGCGTCGCGCCCGGCTCCACGCCCGAGTTCGTGTTCAGCACGTATCGTCGCCGCGTCTTCGCCCCCGAGCCCGTCGCCGACCGGATCACGCACCTGAACGTGGTCTCCTACGTGCCGGAGACGCGCTTGAGCCGGGCCATGCCGTCCGAGCACCCTACGCCCGTCCAGGCCGCGTTCGCGGCTCAGCGCGAGAGCGCGCGCCGCGAGCTGGAGACGCTGGGCCGTCAGGCCCTGCTGGACCTCGCCGGGACCGTGGCCGACGGGATGACCCTCCAGCAGCTCATGGACCGCCTGGAGCAGCTGGAGTCCGAGACCGCCCGCCAACTGGGCCTGCCGGCGACCAGCGATGCCCAGGCCATCGTCGGCCGCCTCAACCTGATCACCGCGGCTCGACCGAGCCTGGGCGCCGCGCTGCGCCGCCTATGGCGTCACCGTCACGTCGTGGACCGCTTCATGCGCACCGGCGAGCTGCTGGGCGACGACGATTCCGTCGTCCGCGGCCAGCCGCGCCCGGGCACCCGGATCGCGGGCTGGGAGCTCGTGCCTGGCTCCAACGTGAAGGAGGCCGTCTACGAGGACATGGTCAGCAACGGCGTGCGCTACACCGGCGTGACCTCCTTCGCCGCCGACGGCTCGTTCGTCTTCCAGGGCGCCACCGCCGACCGGACGCGAGGCCTGAAGCTGGAGCGCTCCGCGCCCAATCTCCCCGCGAGGTTCGCCATCACCGAGGTGGACTTCGACGGCGCGGGAAAGCCCACGCGCGCGGTCAGCGAGGTCTTCATGGGCCGGCGCACCCCGTCGGCGCGCCAAGAGGAGGATTTCGTCCGCCGCACGGTCACGGCGACGACGTTCAACGACGACGGGTCGCTCAAGGAGCGCCAGACGCGTCCCGACAACGGCGAGACCGTGCTTGAGAATTTCGGGGCGGGCGTGCGGACCCGCATCATGCCCGATGGGCGCGTCGTGCAGACCCCCCTGGGCACGCCCAACGCCCCGGCTCCGGGCTTCAAGGTGATGGAGGGGCGCCTCGACGCGAACCGCAACTTCGTGATGAGCAGCATCACCATGCCTGACGACTCGCGCATCACCGTGCTCAGCCCGCGCGTGCGCAAGACCTCCAACGCCCAGGGCAAGACCACCAGCTGGCTGGTCGCCCTCGTCGACTTGTACCGCGAGCGAGACGCGGCCCGCCGCACCGCGCTCTCGCGCGAGATCGCCGCCGAGATCCTGCGGCTGACGCAGGCCAGCGAGAACGGTGCCGCCCGGGCCCTCGCGCTCGGGAACTTCCTGCGCGACGTGGTCGCGCCCAGGCAGGGTCGCGACGTCAACAGCTTCGCGCAGCGCGGCTTGAACGGGCATGATATCGATTCCTCCGCCGAGGCGCCGGTGAGCCTGACCATCACCGACACCGAGCTGTACATGGTCGTCTTCCAGCTCAAGAACGGCGAGCAGCTCATCATCCCGGCGCGCTTCGGGCCGGCCACGGCCGTCGGGCAATGGAAACAGCCCTTCGCCTTCCGCGCCATGGGAGATATCCGCCAGGTCACGGTGAACGGCGTCGCCTCGAGCGACCAGAAGTCGCCGATGGTCAACACCGAGTACGCGCCCGACGGCAAGCGCGTCATCTGGAAGCCCGAAGTCAAGACCGATATCCCCGCGGGATGGTTCAGCTACGGGCGTACCGAGTACTCCCAGCCCCTGCTGCTGCAGCGGGATGCCGACGGCCACGGCCAATGGGTCGAGGTGCGCACGGAGAACTACGCCGGCACCGTGCGTCCGACCGAGCACCAGACCAGCAAGACCCTGGACCTGCTCCAGTCCCCCCTGCGCATCGGGTTCGTGCGCGACGGCATGCAGATCGTGGGCGACATCAGCGCATCGGCGGGCCGCACCATCGGCCAAGGCGTGGCATGGATCGCCGACAGCAGCGACGACGACATGACCCCGCTGCACTCGGCCGCCAGCCTCGTCACGAACCCGGCCCAGCTCCTGCGCATACGCCCCGGGCCCGAGCCGCGCGCGCCGGAGCGTCCTTCGGCGATGGACACCACGGCCCAGCAGGCGTACGACTCGGCCGTCGCGAAGTTCCAGCAGGATCACGCGGTCTGGAGCGACGCGGTCTTTGACCGGGCCTTCGGCGACGTCCCCGCCAAGTCCAAGGCCCTCCTCGAGAAGTACACCCGCGAGTGGCGCCTGGAGATGATGCGCACGCAGGGTCTGACCCCGGAGCGCGCTCCTGAGGCTTTCCTCGCCGCCGAGCAGACCCCGATCTCCAAGTCCGAGATGCTCGCCTTCGCGCGGACCTACCTCGGCGCGGGCAACCGCGGCAAGTGGATGATGCGCAACGGCAGCAGCGTCGGCGGCTTCCTCGTCGCGGGGCTGGAGGGCATCGCCGACAACGGCGTCATGCTCGTCGGCGGCGGCTGGATGATGGCCGGCCTCAACGCCGTCAAGTTCGCCTCGGCGACCCTCAACGCCGGCATGAGCATCGTCCGGGTCGGCGTCGCCACGACCTTGATCACGCCCTGGATCGGAGGAGCCCTCGACAACGGCATCCGCCTCTCCATGGCCACCAATCCGGGTGAACGCGTCGAAC
>CAZTZW010000048.1:0-338 GCA_964618085.1 uncultured Elusimicrobia bacterium | reverse complement strand
CGCTTTCGTCTGGAGCAAGATGGGCGCCGCGCCCGAAGTCCCCGCGGCGCCCAAGGCCGCCCCCGCCCCCCCCGCTCCCGACCCCGTCGTCCCGCCGTCCGCCCCCGTGGCCCCGGTCGGGCCGGCTCCGGCTCCCCTGAACCTGCCCATCCCGGCGCCGCCGGTGCCCGCGCCGCCGGTCCCCTTGCGCTCGGCGGCGCCCGCGGCGCCGACGCCCGGGAACGCGCTGGCCCTCTACGAGGCGCCCAAGGCCCCGGTGCGCGCCTCCGCCATGGACTTCTCCTCCCCCCTGCGCAGCATGCAGAGCATCATCCGCGCGCAGGGCTGGGCGCCGTGGA
>CAZTZW010000047.1:0-11965 GCA_964618085.1 uncultured Elusimicrobia bacterium | reverse complement strand
CTCGCGCCGCCTCGTGGAGGAACTGCTCTAGAGCCTGGCGCCCGCGGTCAACCGCCCGCAGATCGCCACGGCCTATGAGGACTACGTCATCTTCCAGGTCAAGGACTTCGCCGAGCCCGGCGCCCGCGCCCGCCTCGTCGCCGAGGAGGCGGCCCTGCTCGCCCAGGTCCTGCGCGCCGACGCCGACCTGAGCTCGGAGCAGGAGGTGCAGGACGCGCTGTCCTGCCAGGTCTCCTATGGCGCCGACGACCTAACTTTCGTGGACTGGGTCAGCGCCATCGTCTTCGCCCAGAGCGCCGACGACACGCGCGCCGTCCTCGAGTTCGCGACGGTCCAGCTGCTCGAGCTGCGCCACCTCGACGCCCAGCTCGACGCCTCGCTCGAGCGCCACTACCTCTCGCTGTCGAACCTCGGCCGCTTCAGCATCTTCACCAAGGCCGACAAGGAGCTGCGCGAGCTCGGCGAGATGCAGGTCGAGAGCGCCGTGCTCTTCGAGGGCATCAACAACGCCATCAAGCTGTTCGGCGACCAGTACCTCGCGCGCCTCTACCAGCAGGCCGCGCGCCGCTACCACCTCGCCTCCTGGGACGCGAGCATCCAGCGCAAGCTGCGCACGATGGAGAGCATCTACGAGAAGATGGAGCACGTGCTCTCCACCGCGCGCCTCGAGTTCATCGAGTGGATCGTGGTCCTCCTCATCGCCTTCGAGATCGTCATGCCCCTGTTCGGGCGGGTCTACCAACTGTTCAAATAGACGCCGCCCGCATGAGACAGCTCCTCTCCCTCGCCTGGCCCATCATCGTCTCCCGCTCCACGCAGGTCGTGGTGGGCCTGGCCGACGCCCTGATGGTCGCCCACCTCGGCGAGGCCTCCATGGCCGCCACCACCGCCGGCTCGCTCAACTCGGTCGCGGCCTTCATCTTCCCCATGGGCATCGTCTTCATCGTGTCGAGCTTCTCCTCCCAGCTCAGCGGGCGCGGCGACCTGGCCTCCGCCCGCCGCTACGGCTGGTACGGGCTCGGCGTGTCCGCCCTGGCGCAGCTCGTCATGCTGCCCTGCCTGGTCTTCCTCCCGCAGGTCCTCGGCCTGCTCGACTACTCGCCCGAGGTCGAGAAGATCATGACGCTGTACCTGCGCATCCGCCTGCTCTCGACGGGCTTCGCCGTCGGCGTCGAGGCGCTGAGCAACTATTACGGCGGCCTCGGCAACACCTCCATCGGGATGCGCGCCAACATCGTCGCGATGCTCTTCGACCTCTTCCTCAACTGGGTGCTCATCTACGGCCATCTCGGCTCCCCCGCGATGGGCGTGGCGGGCGCGGCGCTCGGCAGCGTGCTGGGGACCATGACCGGCTTCTTCGTGCTGTTCTACTCCTTCTGGAAGGAAGGGCGCGCCGTCGCGTCCACCCCCCTGCTCTGGACGGAGTTCAAGCGCACGCTGCGCTTCGGCTTCCCCAACGGACTCAACTGGTCGTTCGAGTTCTTCGCCTTCATCGCCTTCGTCAACATCGTGGTCGCCGGGCTGGGCACGAGCGCGCTGGGCGCGATGATGGCCGTCATCCAGATCAACTCGGTGGCCTTCATGCCCGCCTTCGGCCTCGCGAGCGCGGGATCGATCCTCGTCGGCCAGGCCATCGGCGCCGGCCGCAAGGACGACGTCCCCGGCCTGGTGCGGCTGACCTTCCTGGCCGCGGCCGGCTGGATGGTCATGGCCGGCCTGGTCTATCTCTCCTTCCCCTCCTACCTGCTCGCGCCCTTCGTGTCTCCCGACACCGACGGGACCTTCCTGCGCGTCGGCGTGACCATGCTCATGATGTCCGCCGCCTGGCAGGCCTTCGACGCCGGCGGCATCACGTTCACCGAGTGCCTGCGCGCCGCCGGCGACACCTCCTTCCCGATGTGGGTGCGCTGCGGCCTCGCCTGGGGCTTCTTCTTCCCCGGGAGCTGGCTCGCGGTGCGGCGCTTCGGCGGCGACGAGAAGGCGGCGATGGGCTTCCTGCTGGCCTACCTCTTCATGCTGGCGACCTTCCTGTACTTCCGCGTCAAGAGCGGCGCCTGGCGCCGCATCGAGCTCGTTCCCGAGGAGCTCCCCGCTTGAGCCCGAACGCCCCCCGCCCCCTGCCGCGCCTCACCGAGGTCGGGCCGCGCGACGGCCTGCAGAACGAGAAGGCCGTCGTCTCGCTGGAAGCCAAGGTGGCCTTCATCGACGCCTTGGCGGACGCCGGCCTGCGAGATATCGAGGCGGGCGCCTTCCTCGCCGCGAAGGCGTCGCCCCAGCTCGCGGACTCCGAGCAGGTCTTCGCGCGCATCGCGCGCAAGCCCGGAGTGACGTACTCGGCCATGGTGGCCGGGGAGGGTGGCTTGGACCTCGCGCTGGCCGTGAAGGCGGACAAGGTGCTCGTCGCCGTGGACGCGTCGGAGACGCACGCGGCCAAGATCGGCCGCGTCTCGACGGCCGAGGCCCTCGCGCGCCTCAAGCCCGTGCTCGCCAAGGCGCGCGCCGCGCGGATGCCCGCGCGCGCCGTCGTCTCCTTCGCGCTGTGGTGCCCCTACGAGGGGCTCGTCTCCCCGGCGAGGGTCGTCGACCTCGTGCGGCGGCTGGAGGGACTGGGCGCCACCGAGTTCTCCATCGGCGACACCTTGGGCAAGGCCTCGCCGGACGAGGTGCGCAAGCTGCTCCACGTCCTGCTCCAGGCGGTGGCGCCCGCTTCCGTCAGCCTGCACTTCCACATTAGCTTCGGGCGCGCGGTGGTCAACGCGTTGGTGTCTGGGAAGACCTTCGGCGTCTCGCGCAGCGCCGCCACCGCCGGCGGCGCCGGCGGCTGCCCGTGGATGCCGCGCGCGGCCGGCAACGTCCCCACCGAGTCGCTCGTCTCCGCGTTCAAGGGCGCCGGTTCGGACACGGGCGTCGACGAGACGAAGCTGAAGGCGGCGTCGGCGGCGCTGTTCGCGCATCTCGGCCGTCCGGCCGGGACCCGGCCGACGCCCTAGAGCTTCATCACGTAGCGCGCGACGTGCGCCTGGTTGCCCTTGGGGTCGGTCAGCGTGAAGATGACGGCCGTCCGGCCGTAGCGCACCCGCACCGTGATGGCGAAGGTCCCGTCGTCGCTTATCTTCACAGGCACGCCGTTGATGTGGAGGGTCAACCGCTGGTCGCGCAGGATCCCGGCCGCGCGCGCGACCTCGCCGCCGATCTGGTCGTTGTTCTCGGGCGTCATGATGGTCAGCGACGACGCCAGGCGCTCCTCGTCCGGGTCGGCCTTCTGGAGGCCGAGGCTGTAGTAATGCGCGGGCCGGAAGGCGGCCTCGACGCCGAGCAGGTCGACGGCCGCGATGCGCCACCAGTAGTTGCCGGGGGCCAGCCCCGTCTCGGAGGGGATGAAGCGGTCTCCCTCGTCGTAGTAGCGGTCGAACAGCGGCTTGCGGAAATCGACGGTCGCCGACGCTTGGACGTGGTAGGCCTTGATGGGCTGACCGATCTTGAGCACCTGGATGTCCCCGCGCACGGATTCGACGTCGCCCTCGGGCTCGGGCGCGGGCGGCTCGGGCCGCGGATCCGCCGCGATGCCGCCGCCCGACGCGAGCGCGGAGAGATGCTCCTGCGCCCGCGCCTCGAGCAGGGGCAGGTCGCGCGCCGGCCGCAGCTTGCCGGGCTTGGCTCCCGGGAGCACGGACGTCTCCATGCCCGCGGGCACGTCGAGGCTGGCGCCCTGGGCGTCGACCGTGGCGGTGCCGCGGATGACCTGCACGCGCGTGGTCAGGTCCGGCTCGACGGACGCGAAGTAGCGCGTCTCGCCGGAACGCGGCGTCACCCGCGCCGAGGCGGTGACGACGCGCGCGCGTCCCGCGAACACCCCGCCGCGGCGTAGGACCAGGTCGGAGTCCGCGTCGGGCTTGATGATGGCCATGGAGTCGGCTTCGAGGTTCAGCAGTTCCTTATCCAGCAGCATCACCCGCGCACGAGAATCGGAGAGGGTGCGCAGGCCGTCCCCGCGCAGCAGCTCCTGGCCGACGGCGACGCGCTTCCACGCCGCCGTCTCGCTGCGCCGGAAGCGCACGTCGTTGACGTAGTAGGTCAGGTGCGCGGCGCGCAGGGCCGCCTTGATGAGCTTCGTGGGGACGCGCAAGGTCATCCCGGGCAGGGCGACCGTGGGATCCTTCGTCGGCAAAGTGTTGTGCGCCAGGATCTGGTCCCAGCTCGCCGGGTCGGCCAGGTAATAGTTCGCGATGGACCACAGCGTGTCGCCCGGCTTGACCACGACGTCCTGCAAAGGCAGGCGCTTGGGGTCCGCGGCGGACGCCAGGGACGAGAAGACGCAGAAGACCCAGGCCCAGCGGAGCATCCTGGGAGTGTAGCGGCCGGAGCGCCTCCGGTCAACGCCCCGCCGAAGCGGTATAATCCTTCCCCTCATGGCCATCCGCGCCGCGTTCTTCGACGTCGGCAACGTCCTCCTGCGCTTCTCCCACCGCAAGGTGCTGCGCAAGTTCTCCTGGGCCGTCCGCCGCCATCCCCTGCGCATCGCCCGCCAGCTCTGGCGCAAGAGCGTCATCGACCGCATCGAGGACGGCACGCTGGACGGCCAAGGAATCTACCGGCTCTTCCAGGAGGAGCTGGAGTACGAGGGCTCCTTCGCGGCCTTCCGCACGCTGTGGTGCGATCACTTCACCCTCGACCGGGGCTCGCACGCCCTGCTCAAACGCGTGGGGCGCCGCGTGCCGACCTACCTGCTCTCGAACACGAACGCTCTGCACTTCGACTTCATCCGGGAGCGCTACGCCTTCCCGCACCAGGTGCGGGGCGCCATCCTCTCCCACGAGGTCGGCCTGCGCAAGCCCGACCCCGCCATCTACCGCGCGGCGCTGAAGCTGTCCAAGACCCGCGCGGAGGAGACCGTGTTCGTGGACGACCTCGCGGAGAACGTGGCCGCCGCCGCCGAGGCCGGCCTCGTCGCCATCCGCTTCAAGAGCGCCGCCGACCTCAAGTCCCGCTTCACGGCGCTCGGTCTGCTGAGTTAACCAGGGGGACTAACCAGGGGGACAGACACCCCAGTTAACTTTCGATAGAGTTAACTGTGGTGTCTGTCCCCCTGGTTAACTAGTACTTCACCCGGCAGGCCGGGGGCCAGCCCGCCTTGCAGGCTTGGGTGCGGTCGGCTTCCGCCAGGGCGGAACGGCCCGCCTTCGCGTGCGCGGCGGCGCGCAGCGCGAGGGCGTCGATGAAGTAGGCGTCGAGCTTCCGCGCCTGGTCGAAATCCTCGATGGCCTTCTCCACGCGGCCGGTGCGCAGGCGGAACTGCCCCCGCCGCAAGAACAGCATCGCGGTCTTGGGGTTCTCCTCGATGAGCTTGTCCAGGAGACGCTCCGCCTCGACCGGCTTGCGGTCGCACAGCCACAGCACCCAGGCCGAGGTCATGCGCGCGCTAGGCTCGAAGAGATACCGCTGATACTCGAAGATGCCGCCCGTGTGCGGCGCGCCGGCCGACAAAGCCAGGTGTTTGCGCGCGTCCTCGGGGCGCCCGAGCTCGGCGTAGATGAGCGCCAAGTTCTGGAGGAGCAAGGTGTTCTTGCCGCCGAGATCGAGGGCCTCTCGACAGCTCTTTTCCGCCTCGCGCCAGCGGCCCAGCATCGCGTAGTCGTAGCACAGGCCCTGGCGGACGGCCGGCTCGCGCGGCGCCAGGCGCGCGGCGGCCAGGTGGTCCTTGAGCGCGCGCTCATAGCCGTGCATCATCTGGAAGGACGTGCCCCGGTTGTTCAAGGACGTCGCGTCGTCCGGCTTCATGGCGACGGCCTGGTTGAAGAAGTCGATGGAATCGAAGGCGCGGCCGCGCTTCTGCAGGACGCTGCCGATCTGGGTGTAGACGATGCGCAGCGAGTCGCGGTTATCGTCCGTCGTCCACGCCTTGGCGGCGGCGACGTACAGCTCCAGCTGCTTCGCCGGGTCGCCTTGGTCCTCGGCCTCCAGAGCGAGGCGGGAGAACTCGGACGCGCCCGCGGGCGCGGCGAGCAGCGCCGCCAGGAGCAGGGACCTCACGAGGGCAGGACCTCCTTGCGGCGTCCCTTCAGCAGGCTCAGCTTGGAGAGCTCGCCGGACATCATGGCGGCCACGATGAGCGCGCCCCCGAGACCGGCGGCGGGAACGAAGCGCTCGCCGCCCAGGGTCCAGGCGAAGAGCGCCGCGAAGACGGGCTCCAGGGAGAAGATGAGGCTGACCTTCACCGGCGGCACGGTCTTCTGGGCGTACATCTGGATGAAGAAGGCGGACAAGGTCGGCGCGACGGCCAGGAACATGATGGTGCGCGCCGCGCCCTCGGTGGCGACGGCCAGCGGCCGGCCCGCTGCGAGGCACCACAGGGCCGCCATCAGCCCGCACATCCAGAACTGGTGGAAGGCGAGGACGACGGGATCGGCGTCGGCCCGCACGTAGCGGTCCGTCGCGAGCAGGTGCGCCGCGTAGGTCGCGGCCGAGACGAGCGTGATGAGGTCCCCGAAGTTGGCGGAGCGCACGCCCCCGGTCAGCAGCCACAGTCCGGCCAAGGCCAGCGCGGAGGCGCCCCACTGGACGGGCGTCGGCGGCTGGCGCAGGAAGACGAGCAGGAACAGCGGCACGAAGATGACGAAGAGGCCCGTGATGAAGCCCGAGTTGGCCGCCGACGTGTACCCCAGCCCGACGGTCTGCGTCGCGTACAGCGCGAAGAGCAGCACCGCGAGGATGAGGCTCTCGCCGAGGTGACGGGCGCGAGCGCGCCGCGACAGCGCCCACGGCGCCAACAGGAGGGCGGCGAGGAGGAAGCGGTGGGCGACCATCGCCACGGGGTCGACGCCCGAAAGGGCGTCCTTGACGATGTAGAACGTCGAGCCCCAGACGGCCGCGCAGTAGACGAGCCCGGCGTCCCAGCCCCAGGCGGGCATCAGCGGCGGCACGAGGCCGCGGGCCGCAACGGCGCGTTCTTGGCGCAGTAGACCAGGTTCACGAAGGTCATCGCGCGCGTCATGACGCCCACGCGGTTGTCGGGCGACGTCATCCGCCCGGCGACCGCCTCCAGCGCCTTGGCGTCGACGTTGCCCTCGAAGGACACGTCCACGACGGCCGCGCCGGGCTTGACCCACTCGATGGGGACGCGGAAGGCGGCGTCCGGCACCGCCGTGACGAGGACGTCGGCGCGGCGCACGCACTCCTCGAGCAGGGCGCGGGGCGTCTTGTCGTAGCACTTCACGACGGTGGCCCCGAGGTTCTCGAGCATGAGTCCCAGGGGCTTTCCGACGCGCATGGAGTTGTTGATGACGCAGGCGAAGCCGCCCTCCAGGCGCAGCTCCGGCTCCGACTGGAGCAGCTTGACCACGGCCTTGGCCGTGGCGGGCACGACGCATTTGACCCCGCGCGCCTCGTCGAGGAAGCGCTTGAACTTGATGAGGTAGCCGAGGTTGAGGGAGTGCAGACCCTCCACGTCCTTGTGGGGCGAGAGCAGGTCCATCACGTCCTCGTCCTTGAGCGCCGACTTGAGCGGGTAGAAGAGCATCGCGCCGGTGACGGCCTTGTCGGCGTTGAGCTTGCGCACCAAAGCGAGCAATTCCTCTTCCTCGCGCGCCTCGTGCGGCTCCACGACGACGCCCAGGCGCTCGGCGTCCTTGACCATGAGGTCGCGGTAGCGCAGCGAGGCGGGGTTCTGGTCGGGGCGGAACAGGACGGTCGCCAGGCGAGGCTTGCGCTTCATCGCCGCGATCTCGCGCGCGGCCCAATCGAAGTAGCGCGCGGCCGCGCCCTTGCAGTCGAGGATCCGGGCTTTCATGCGGGGGCCTATGATAGCATAGGGCCGTGAGCGCCCCGCGCACGCGCCTCGACCAGGCCCTCGTCGAGCGCGGCCTCTTCCCCACCCGGGCCAAGGCCCAAGCCGCCGTCATGGCGGGCCTCGTGTTGGTCGACGGAGAGCCCGCGCTCAAGGCCGGGACGCCGGTCGGCCCCGACGCCGAGCTCTCGCTCAAGTCCGACCCTTGCCCCTACGTCTCGCGCGGCGGCCTCAAGCTCGCCGGGGCGCTCGACGCCTTCGGCGTGGACCCCAAGGGGCTCGTCTGCCTCGACCTCGGCTCCTCCACCGGCGGCTTCACGGACTGCCTGCTCCAGCGCGGAGCGGCGAAGGTGCACGCCGTCGACGTCGGCACCGCCCAGCTCGCCGACAAGCTCAAGGCCGACGCGCGCGTCGTCAGCCGCGAGAACACGCACGCCCGCGAGCTGGACCCCGCGTGGTTCGAGCCCAAGCCCTCGCTGTGCGTCGTCGACGTCTCCTTCATCTCCTCGACGCAGGTATTGCCCTTCCTCCTGCCCTGCCTGGCCCCCGGCGCCCGGCTCCTGGTCATGGTCAAGCCGCAGTTCGAGGTCGGCGCCAAGCTCGCCCCCAAGGGCGTGGTCCGGGACGCGGCCGTGCGCGCCGCCGCCGTCGCGAAGGTCCGGGACGCCGCCGTCGCGCTGGGCCTGCGGCCGCTCGGCGAGAGCGAGTCCGTGGCGCCCGGCCCGAAAGGGAACATCGAAGTGTTCCTCCATCTGGCGCTATAATAGGGACATGCAGGTCCTCATCGTCGACGACGACTCCACGAGCCGGACCATCCTCCACGGCGCCCTGCTCAAGCTCGGCCACGCCGCGCTCGAGGCCAAGGACGGCGCCGAGGCCTGGGACATCCTCCTGAACGAGGGCGGCCCCCGCATCGTCGTCAGCGACTGGATGATGCCGCGCATCGACGGCCTCGAGCTGTGCAAGCGCGTCCGCAGCCGCCGCGACCGCCCCTACGTCTATTTCATCCTCCTGACGGGCACCATGATCGGCGGCGGGCACCACGCCCGCGCGATGGAGGAGGGCGTCGACGACTTCCTGACCAAGCCGCTGGACCTGGAAGCGCTCCGCCTACGGCTGCGCGTGGCCGAGCGCATCGTGAGCCTCACCGAGCGCGTGCGCACGCTGGAGGGCATCCTGCCCATGTGCGCCTACTGCCGCCGCATCCGCGACGAGAAGAACCGCTACCTGAGCCTCGAGGATTTCGTCTCCGACAAGACGCCCGCGCAGTTCTCGCACGGCGTCTGCCCCGAGTGCGCCAAGAAGCATTTTCCCGACTAACGCACCGCCGACATTGACGGGGTGGGAGCCCCCTGTTACAATGGGCGCAATGCGCATCCGAGCGGCGGTCGTATTAAAGGAAGCGCCTTGAGGCTGCTGCTCGTGCCGGACCCCAGCTCCCCCAACGGCGAAGACGCCTTCTGCCGCGAGCTGGCCAAGCGCACGCCCGGCCGCGGCCACAGCGCCACGGTGCGCGTCGTGCCGCCGGGACCGGCCGCCGCCGTGGTCGAGCAGCTCGCCCGCGAGCGCTTCTCCCTCGACCATGACGCCGTATTCATCAACAGCCTCCAGCCCGCCGCGCTGCTGGCGGCGCGAGCGGCGGGCCGCCCGGCCGCCCTGCGCCTCATCGATTCCTACGCGGGCGCCTCTCCCGCGGCGCTCGCCGAGGTCCAGAAGATCGCGCGGGACTCCGACATGCTCCTCGTGCCCAGCCGCCACCTGCAGGGCGTCGTCGCGGGCTGGGGCCTGAGCGAGGACCGCGTCCGCGTCGTCCCCTACGCCTACGACCAGATCTTCGCACAGCAGATAGCCCTGGTGACGTTGCGCGCTTCGCGCCCCGCCGCTTTCGGCATCGTGATGGCCGGCGTGCTCGACGAGCTCGCGCGGCCCGGCTTCGAGACCGCCATGTCGGCGTTGGCGCGCCTGCGCCTGGACTGGCACCTCACCATCATCGGCGACGTCCCCGCCCTCCCCCTGCTGCGCGAGCGCGCCAAGGCCCTGCTGCTCAACGACGCCAAGGTCACCTTCCCCGGCGAACTGCCCCATCCCAAGAAGATGGAATACCTCCGCGCGGCCAAGGCCTACGTCGAGGTCGGCGGCCATCTCGGCTTCCCCTCCCTCTCGCTGCACGCGCTCTCCGAGGGCTGCCCGGTCATCGGCGTCAGCGCCGGCGCCGTGCCCGAGCTCATCACCCATTTCGGCAACGGCCTGCTGTTCCCGCCCGGCGACGCGGCCGCGCTGGCCGAGCAGGTCCTCAACCTGGCGGCCACCCCGGGCCTGTCGCTCAAGCTCATCGCCGAGGGCGTGCGCACCGTCGAGCGCCACTCGTGGGACGCCACCGCCGCCGCCGCCCTCGACGCCCTAGAGACCCTGGAGGTCAACGCTTGATCATCGCGCTCATGCTCGACCCCGCGGACTCCCCGGACTTCCCCGAGAACGAGGCCGAGGTGCTCGGCCGGCCGCTGTGCGCCTATCCGCTCATCGCGGCGCGGCGCTCGCGCAACGTGGGCCGCCGCTACGTCCACGCCCAGACCCAGATCGTGCGGCGCACCGCCATGCAGTACGACGCCGTCCTCGTCGAGCCCCCGCTGGAGAGCCCCAAGGACCAGGTCGAGGCCCTGCTCTACAGCTGGCGCTTCATCTCCGACGACCTCAAGGCCGAGGGAGCGGAGGCGGAGCTGCTCGTCGTCCTCCACGCCCACACGGGCACGGTCACCGCCGAGATGATCGACAAGGCCGTCGAGGCGCTGCTCAACGACCCCAAGCTCGATTCCGCGGCGTCGGTCTCCATCTACGACCGCTGGAACCCGCGCCGCGCCCTGCGCGAGACGCCGGAGAAGCTCGTGGCGCCCTTCGACCCGACCCCGCCGCCCGAGGGAGAGGCGCTGTACCCCGACTGGGGCTGCATGATCCTGCGGCCGCAGCTGCTCGAGGCCGCGCCCGCCGACTGCATCTCCTTCCCTTTCTGCGGCAAGAGCGTGTTCCCCATGAAGCAGCGCGGCGGCGGCCCGGTGGACTACGCCTGGCAGGTGCCCAAGATGGAGTACTGGCTCAAGAAGATGGGCCTGACCGACGCCGCTCCTTCCTGGACCCCGCAGCCCAAGCTCAAACCCCAGGCCGCCCCCAAACCCGCGCCGAAATCCGACCTGCGCTGATGAGCGTCTCCTCCCACCTGACGCCCGAGCCGGAGCGCCGCCTGTGGGCCATCCTCGACTTCCTGCGCGCTTCGGTCGCGACGGCCGACTGGCAGCTCCTGGCGCTGAGCGTCCTCGCCGTCCTCGAGACCTTGCTCCTGCGCCAGAGCGGGCCCTCCGGGTTCTGCGGCTGGCTGGGCTCGCACGCGCTCGTCCTGGCCGCGCCCTTCGGCCTGCTCGGCTTCTCTCCGCTGGTCCGCTTCCCCGATTGGCTGGGCTTCCTCGAGCCCAAGCGCGGCCGCCAGAGCGTGGACGACTCGTTCATCACCGCCGAGGACCTGCAGAAGTACGCCCACGGCGAGCTCATCTTGAAGATGGACCGCTACCTAGGCGGCGGCATCACCGCGACCCAGTACCACGAGGACCTCGTCGCGGAGATCGGCGTCCAGGCACGCCTGAGCGCGCGCAAGCGGCGCCTCCTGCTCATCCAGTGCGCCCTCGTCTGCGCCGGCCAGCTGGCCCTGCTGAGCCTGCTCTTCCCCTGAAGGACCGCGCTGCGGTCCGACCGCGCCGTGGTCCGCCCTCCCATCGCTTACTTCGCCGGCGCAGCATGATTATCGTTAATAACCGCTGTTAAGGCGCGCCCCACGGCGGCGGCGGAGCGGCCACCTCGCGCGTCAGGTCGAACTCCACGCGGAACTCGCGGCCCGGCCGCGTCAGCGCGTAGCTGAAGGTCTTCCCCGGTTCGACGCCCACGACCCAGACGTTCGCCGCCGACTGAGGGATGGAGCCTTTCACGAACATGTCCTTGGACTCCTGGTCGGCCGGGAAGGACTGCTTCCCGGCCGTGCCGGCGTCCACCGCGTCGCCGCCGTACAGGTTCATGTCGTCGGGCGAGCCGTCCTTGTGCCGGTGGTCGTGCTTCAGGCGCAGGCCCGCGGGGGTGCGCGTGAACACCCAGGTGCGCGAACGGTCGTCGCCGACGTGGAAGGGCACGCGCACGACGCCC
>CAZTZW010000046.1:7423-12097 GCA_964618085.1 uncultured Elusimicrobia bacterium | reverse complement strand
AGGCGCCGGCCCGCCAGCCGGCCCGCGAGGTCATTCCTTGAGCCGGTCCGTCGTGACGGCGAGGGCGGAGACGCCGGGGAGGGGAGAGCCGTCCTCTCCGCGCAGCTGCTCGCCGAGCCAGGCGATGGGCTGGGGCTTGAAAGACGCCTCGACGAACGCGCGGCAGCCGGAAGCGTAGGCGGCGCGCACCGCGTCGAGGTGGCGCTCGCAGGCCGTGGTCTGCTCGGCCATGAGCTCCTTGATGCGGGCCGGGTCGGTCTCGGCCTTGCCGGAGGTCCCCATGAACACGGGGACCTTGGGCGCCTTCACCTCGATGGTCTTCAGCGCCTCGCGCAGGACGGCCTTCGCGGGCTCGAAGGCGGCGGTGTGATAGGGGCCCTCCACCTTGAGGACCTTGACCTTCACCGGCCAGTCCTCGGCGCGGGCCTTGGCGGCGTAGGCCTCGAGCGCGGCCATGGTCCCGCCGAGGGTGCCGCGCCCGAGGGTGTTCCACAGCGCGACCGAGACTCCCGGCACCTCGGAGACGGAGTCGGCCACGTCCTGGAAGTCGTCGGAGGCCGCGGCGGCCAGGCCCATGGGCTCGGCGAAGGCGGCGCAGCAGTCGGAGAAGGCCTTGGCGCGCGCCGCGATGAAGCGGCCGCTGTCCTCCACCGTGAGCGCCTCGGCCGCGACCAAGGCCGCGACCACCCCCATGGAGTGCCCGATGGCGCCGTCGAGCTCGACGCCGGGATGGTAGGCCTTATAGGCCTGCCAGTGGGCGACGTGGGAGGCGTGGATGGCGCGCTGGGCGTTGAAGGTCTTGGCGAGGGCGTCCTCGGGCGTCGTCGTGAGCAAGGTCTCGAGGTCGGCGCCGAGGAAGGGCTTGAGCCTCTCGATGGTCTCGCGGGCGGGCGCGTGCTTGAGCAACTCCGTCCCCATCCCCGTCTCCTGCACGGATTGTCCCGCGAACAGCGCGCAGAGCTTGGCCATGCGGCGATTCTACCGTTTCCGGGTCAGAATCGGAAAGAGGCGCCGGCGAAGAAGCCGTCGAGCTCGGCGGCGGCGACGTCGAGGTTCGCGTCGGTCTTGGTCCCGTCGAAGTTGTGGAAGCGGCGCTTGCCGGTGCGCGAGTAGAAGTACAGGCGCTGATACCCCGCGTCGAAGGAGAGCCGCTTCCAGGACCAGCCGCCGGCGAAGCGGAAATGGATGGCGGCGCCGCGCGCGCGGTCCTCGTAGTTGGGGCCCTCGGCGCGCAGGCCGCCGAGACCGATGTTGGAGTTGTCGCGGCCGTCGCCGCGGAACTCCATGCCCATGGGAGCCCAGAAGGCCTCGCCCTCCAGGTGGAAGCGCCGCGGGAACTTGACCGTGTCGCGGACGGCCAGATGAGCGCCGCGCCACAGCGCCTCGTAGGTCGAGTCGTAGCCCGCGACGGGGCCGACGGGCTTGGCCGCGTGGTAGCGTCCGCCGCCCTTGATGACCTCGAGGTCCTTCACGCGATGGCGCAGACGCAGGCGGTGGATGCCCGGGCCCATGTCGAAGACGTGGCGGAAGGCATCGTCGTCCTGGCCGGCGATGCGCGCCTCGACCACGCGGAAATACAAGGTGGCCGCCGCCCAGTCGGCCTCCCCGCGCGAGGTCCCGCCGTAGACCAGGTCCTCTTCGTGGTCGGGCTTGTGCCACACGGCGCCGCTCGGGGTGTAGGTCAGGTCCTCGACCTCGGGGGCGTGGACCCAGTAGCGGTCGCGGTAGGGAGCCTTGGTCGAGGCATCGCGCCCGTGCTCGACTTGGATCGAGACCCAGGGCACGGGCGCGAACTCGGCCGAGTACAGCGCCATCATGCCGCGGCTGTCGAAAGTCTGAGTGTTCCCGTGCCAGGCCTCGGCACCCGCCGGCGAGAGGCTGCCGGGGGCGATGCGGGAGGACACGCGGCTGTAGTTGCCGCCGCTGAAGAACCAGGCGCGAGCGCGCACGCGCAGGAACTCCCGCCGCTCGGCCTTGGCGCCGAGTTCGGAGGCGCGGGGCTTGCGCATCAGGTCGTCGCGGCCCGGCAGGATCTTGTAGACCGGCTCGTCCACGCGCTCCTCGGGCGCGGGCTTGAGAGGCTCGGCGACCGGTACCTGCTTGAGGGGGGCGAAACGGGGGACGAGCTCCGGCTCCGCACCGCGTTGGGCGGCGCAAGGCAGAGCGGACAGCAGGAGCAACGCGCCGATGCGCGCCTTCCTCATAGGAATGGAGTATGCCCCCGGGGTGTTACAGCGATATTTACGGCTAGCTCGCCATGAAGGAGCAGGCGGCGTAACGGCCGGAGTGGGACAGGGACAGGCTCCAGTCCTGAGGCTTGCCCCGCCACAGCACCACGGGCAGGCCGCCGGCCTCGGAGAGGGCCAGCTTCGCCGAGGTGCCGATCTCGTCGTTGCAGGAGGCGATGAAGTCCAGGGCCGACTCGCGGACGTAGGCGCCGGGCGCCTCGCCGGGGGGCACCTCGGCGACGTGCCAGACGGCGTCGCCCTCGGTCTCGTCGTCGCCGATGAAGCCGCCGCGCAGGACCGCGATGCAGTGCAGCTTGTCGGCGTCGTCGTCGGTGAAGCGGATGTCGAGCTGGAGGCCGGTGGAGACGTGGACGGCCTTGCGGCGGAAGAGGTCCACCTCGATCTCGCGGAAGGCGTGGGCGGGCACCACCAGCTCGGCGCGGGCGAGGGCCTTGTGGCAGGCCTCCTTGGCGCAGAAGAAGCGCCAGAAGGTCTTGAACAGTCCCGCCGGGCCCTGGGCCGCCAGGTACTCGCGCTCGCGGCGGGTGAGGTGGCGCTCCACCCACTCGGGGTCGGCCTCGGCGAGGTCGTCCGAGAAGTTCTCGCGCAGGAGCGGGGCCTGGAGGTCGACGACGTCGTTGCCCGCGCAGTTCTTGACCATCTCCGCGCCCTTCCACCACTCCTCTTGAAGGTCGGCGAGCTTGTCGAAGAGGCGCTGGGAGATGGCGCGCGGCGTCTCGCCGGGCTGGGCCCCGTCCATCAAGGCGAAGGTGGCGCGCAGGAGGTCGCCGTCCGCCGGGGCGTTGGTCGTGCCGACCTGGCGGTCGCCGCGCAGGTACACGCAGAGGAACTTGGCGCGCGGGTTGATGAGGGCGAGCTTGCCCAGGAAGTCCTTGGGGCGGCGCTTCTCGAACCAGCCGGAGCGCGAGCGGCCGGCCTCGGGATAGACGAAGATGGACGAGCCGCCCTCCAGGACCCAGCCGCACTTCTCGAAGGCCTTCGCGCGGAAGGCCTCGGCCTCGGCGTCCTCGCCGCCGCGCCGGAAGGGGATGCAGCGGCAGACGTACAGGAAGCCGCGCACGACGGCGCGCTGCAGCGGGCCGCCCAGGTAGTAGTAGTTGGTCTGCTCGGGCGTCGACCAGGGCGTGTAGCGGTCGCTGCCGATGCGGTCGAGCGGCACCACAGCCCAGTAGATGAGGAAGGAGTCGATGAGGGTGAGGTGGTTGGCCGCCCAGATGACGGGGCCGTCGTGGGCGTCGAGCTCGGCCCACAGCTTGGCGCGCAGCTCGTCGATGTCCGGGGGGAGGCGGTACCGGAAATAGAACCGCGCGATCGCCGCCACCAGCAACGACAGCGGGACGGCGACCGCGCGGCTCAGGAAGCGCTGCCGGCCGAGGGACGTCAGGTCCTCGGGGGTCAGCGCCACTTTAGGCGATCTTCTCGGCGGCCGAGACGGCTTCCTGGAGGGCGGCGCGCACGGCGTCCACCTTCTTCTGGTCCACGGGGCGGCGCTTGCCGGCGGCCTCCGCGACCTCCTGCGAGACGCGCAGCTTGGCGGCCGACATCTTGAGGCGCGTGCGGATCTCGGCCTCCTCGGTGCGCAGCTTGGCCAGCGCGGCGGCGTCGCCGCCGGCCGAGAGCCCCTTGATCTTCTCGAGCGTCATGTTCAGCTCGCTGGAGAGGGCGTCGTAGGCCGCCTTGTCGTTGTTGAAGGTCTTCTGCTTGGAGGCGGCGAGCTTCGCCGCGTCGGCCAGCGTCGCGTCGTAGTCCTTGGCCTGGGCCGCGAGGGTCTTGAGGTTCGCGACGGCCTCGGAGCGCTCCGCGCCCGCGAGCTTCTCGGCCTTGGCGGCCATCTTCTTCAGGGCGTCGGCCATCTTCCAGCCGTCGCCGCAGGCCATGATGTAGGCGAAGGAGACCACGCCCTCGAGGTAGGCGTCGTTCTTGGGCATGTGGTTGGCGTCCATGAGCATCTTCACCGACAGGCCGGGCGTCGCGGCGAGCGCGTCCTGGCCGTCGAGGATGCGGAGCTTCCCGAGCTCGCCGGGGGCGAGCTTGAACTCGGCCGAGCCCTCCGCGAGGGGGACCTTGGTCGTCATCTTGGTCAGGAACTGGCGCTCGATGGACATGGTGATGTCGGCCAGGTTGGAGGACTCGATGCCCATGCCCACGATGGAGCCGAGATAGGGGGTGTTGGCGTCGGCCTTGGCGAAGTTCGCCTCGTTGGTGGCGTACTTCTTCACGCCCGCCGTGATGCGCGTCTCCGCGTCCTGCGGGGTGATGGTGTTGAGGTCGGTCGCCTCGACGGTCGCCTGCTTTCTCATGAATGCCATAAGTTATCTCCTCGTTCTCTCGGTCAGGGGGATATTCTACTAATCGCTCCAGCGCTTGAACAGCAGACAGCCGTTCACGTCGCCGAAGCCGAAGGAGGCCTTGATGACGTACTCGA
>CAZTZW010000046.1:0-7413 GCA_964618085.1 uncultured Elusimicrobia bacterium | reverse complement strand
AGCATCTCGTGGGGGATGCTGTCGCCCACGGGGATCTGGGGGTGCACCTGCTCGCAGTTGATGGAGGGATGGACGTACCCATGCACCATCTGGTCGACGACGGCCGCCGACTCCAGGGCGCCCGCGGCGCCGAGGCTGTGGCCGATCATGGACTTGGTCCCCTGGATGAGGGGGAAGTTCTTGGGGTCGAGCTCCAAGGCCTTGAGCCATGAGCCCACCTCGCGCGGGTCCGCGCCGGTGGACGTGAGGTGGCCGTTGATGAGCGAGATGCGCTTGGGGTCCACGCCCGAGTCCTTGAGCACCTTCTGGATGCAGCGGCGCACGCCGTCGGGGTTGGGGAAGGTCATGGTGCCGCCGTCGCGCTGGCCGCCGGAGTTGCAGTAGGCGGAGACGAGCTCGACGAGGATCTTCGCGCCGCGCTTCTGCGCGTGCTCGAGGGTCTCCAGGCGCAGCACCCCGGCGCCGCCGGAGGGGACGAAGCCGCAGGCGCCCGCGCCCATGGGCTGGGAGCCCTTCTCGGGCATGTCGTTGAACTTGGAGCACAGGACGTCGCGCATCGCGTCGAAGCCCGACCAGGTGCCGTAGTGCGTGCCCTCGGCGCCGCCGGCGTACATGGACTCGGCGTAGCCGAGCTGCATGTGCTTGAAGGCCTCGAAGATGGCCTCGGTGCCGGTGTTGCAGGCCGAGGAGTTGGTCATGGTCTGGCCGCCGAGGCCGAGGAACTTGCCCACGGCGACGGAGACCGACGAGCCCATGATCTTGGGCACGATGTCGGTGCCCATCGGACGGCAGCCCATGCCGGGCTCCTGGTCCGCGGCCTCGGCCATCACCGGGCCCTGCTCCTCGAACATGGTGTCCATGCCGCCGATGCCGCAGCCGACGATGACGCCGGTGTCCCAGTCGACCGCGGAGTCGGCGTAGCCCTTCTTGAGGTCGACGGGGACGCCCGACATGCGGGCGGCCTCGACCGCGGCCATGGTCGCGTACACCATGGCCTCGTTGAGCTTGGCGAGGTCCGCCGCGGGGATGAGCGCCTCGGCCTCGTCGGGCCCGACGGGCGGCTTGCCGCCGATCTGAGAGGAGAACTTGAGGTCGGCCAGCTCCTGGTGGAAGCTGATGCCGGACTTGCCTGCCCGCAGGGCCGCTCCGTAGTCCTTCATGCCCAGGCCGTTGGGGGCCACGGCGCCGACGCCGGTGACGACGATGCGCTTGCGGTTCATCATTTACCCTCGCTGCCCTTGGGCACGAACATGCCGGCGGTCTGGCCGGTGAAGACCGTCTCCCCGTCGTTGGGGCCGCCGAGGAACTGGATCTCGACCTCGCTGACGAGCTTGTTGCCGCGGAAGTAGCCCTCGTCGCCGAAGGTGGCCTGGACGATGGTGCGGTCGCCGGGCTTGACCGGGCGCTTGAAGGAGCACTTGTCGGCCGAGGTGAAGAAGCCGACGAGCTGGGCGATCTCCTCGGGCGTGCGGGATTTGGCGATGTGGTAGATGCACCAGGCGACGCTGCCGATCTGGGCTCCCATCTCGATGAGCTTCACGCCCGGCACGACGGGATAGCCGGGGAAGTGCCCGTCGCAGTCCTCCTGCTTCCAGGTGTAGGCGCCGATGATGTGCTCGTCGTCCATCTCGATGATCTCGTCGATGAACCGCATCGGGCGCTGCTGCGGGATCATCTTGAGGACTTGCTCTTTCGTGAGGTCCATCAGAGGTGCATGCCTCCATCGACGGCGATGACGGCGCCGTTCAAGTATTGGTTCTCCACCGCGTGCCACACGGTCTCGGCCACGGCCTCGGGCGCGCCGAAGGCGCCGAGCGCGACGCCCTTCTTGATGCCGGCGCGCTGCTCCTCGGGGATGGACGCGGTCATCGCGGTCTCGATGAAGCCGGGGGCCACGGCGACGACGCGCACGCCCTTCGGGCCGACTTCCGAGGCGAACTGCATGGTCAGCGCCTCGAGCGCGGCCTTGGTGGCCCGGTAGATGGCGGAGCCGACGACGGCCTGGCGGGCGAGCACGGAGGAGACGTTGACGATGACGCCGGCCTCGTTGCGGGCCATCTCTTTGGCGAAATCGCGCATGAGGAACAGCGGCGCCTTCAGGTTGGTGGCGATGAGCTTGTCGAAGCCCTCTTCCGTGACCATGAGCGCGGGCTCGTGGGGCTTGTCGATGCCGGCGTTGTTGACCAGGCAGTACGGGTTGCCCTTGGCCAGCACGGCGTCCAACAACGTCTTACGGCCCGCGGCCGAGGCTAGATCCGCCTGAACGACGAACGAGCCCGGGATCTCGGCGCTGACCGCCTCGACCGCGGACTTGTTGCCGTTATAGTGGAGGCACAGCGTGAGCTGGCCCTCGGACTTGGCGTGGATCATCTTCGCGACGGCGGCCCCGATGCCGCCCGACGCGCCCGTCACGACCGCGATGTCGGCCATGGTCTATTCCTTTATCTTCAGCTTGCCGCCGCGCGACATCTCGGAGGCGAGGGGATAATCCGCGTAGCGGATGTTCTTGTGGCAGCCGACGTTGGCGTTGAGCATGGTCATGACCTTGCGCCCGCCCGCGAACACGTCCGCGTCGGCGCGGACGAACATGTCGCCGGTGGGGGCGCGCATGAGCTTGACCACGCGCACGTGGTAGGAGAGGGGGCCGTCCTGAGGCGTCACGTCGCCGTGGAACTCGACGCGCTCGAAGCCGAGGGCGCGGCCGGTCCCGTCGCTGCCGGTCCAGGCGTGGTAGACGCCGGTGAGCTGCCACACGCCGTCGACGAGCAGGGCGGCGGGTTTGACCCCGCCGTTCATGGAGAAGAACCACTCCGCGGGCCCGTTGCTCCGGGTCGCGAGGAGCTCGGCGGGCTCGGAGGAGACGCGCCGGATGTCGCTGACCTCGAGCATCAGCGAGTCGGGGAGGAGGGGCAGCTCGTGCGGCGCGCCGCTGACGAGGGTGCCGCGCGACAGCGCGACGATCTCGGCGGCGGAGAAGCCGTCGCGGGCCTGGAACTCGGTCCAAGAGAGGGGGGCGAGGTAGGGAGCGGTGCGGGCGGCGGGAAGGGCGGGCGCGGCGGCGCCGTCGCTCTCCCAGAACGCGGTGCCGACCTGGGCGGAGTCGATGGTATATACCGGCACGCCGTCCACGGAGACCGAGGCTTTCCCCGTGAGCAGAAAATCGTCGCCGTCCTTCTCGAGCGAGAGCACCTCGACGGAGTACACGACCTCCTTGTCGTAAGGCCTGATCTGGCCGAAGAACGAGACGCCTTCCATGCCGAGGGGCTTGCACGCCGGCAGGCCGCGCTCCGCCGCGAAGTGCCGCAGCGTCTGCCAGACGGCGTCCAGGCCCCAGCAGCCGGGCATGACGGGGTCGGTGAGGAAGTGGCAGGCGTAGAACCAGTCGTCGAAGCGGTTCCGTCGGACCGTGACGATGCGCCCGGTGCCGGAGGCCGCGTCCCACGTCGACTCGCGCACCTCGTGGAAGGGGGTGAGCAGGCCGGTCGGGAGGACGGACGCCGCCGCGGTCGTCACTGGACTTCCATGAGGCCGCCGCCCCAGGCCAGTCCCGCGCCGAGCACCGCGTAGACGATCTTGTCGCCCTTGTGCAGGGAGTCGAGCTTCTGGGCCACGGCCGAGGGCATGCCGCCCGCGGCGATGTTGCCCTGCTCGACGACGTTGTGGATGTGGCGCTCCTCGGGCAGGCCGAGGTGGCCGAGGATGGAGTCCATCATGACCTTGTTGGCCTGGTGGGTGACCGTGTACACCTCGTCGGCGTAGAGCTTCTTGGCGGCGGCGACCGCCTCGAAGGTCTCGACGGTCTTGCGGATGGAGAACTCTCGGACCTTGCCGCCGTCCTGCCAGAAGTGGCGGGTGCCGTCGACCATGACGTCGGCCGCGCCCTCGGGCGCGGAGGCGAACACGACGGGCTCGATGCGCAGGCGGCCCTTGTGCCGGAAGGAGCACAGTTGGGCGGCGGCGCCGTCGCCCCAGATGTAGCCGTCGACGCAGTCCGTGGAGTAGTCGGTGCGCGTGGTGTAGCAGGCGGTCTGCACGGTGAGGACGTACTCGGGCCAGGCGTCCTCGCGCAGGTCGCCGAGGTACATCATGTGGCGCGCGAAGGAGGAGCACGCCGTGTTCATGTCGATGTGGGGGCCGGAGGGGATGCCCAGCGCCTTGGCGATGTAGCTCGCGCACGAGGGCACGGGGTCGAAGGGGATGTCGCTGTTGCACACCACCATGCCGATCTGGTGCGGCTTGACCCCGGTGTGGGCCAGCGCCTTCTGGGCCGCGCGCACAGCGAGGGTGACGGGCGTCTCCCCGCGGGCCTTCGCGTGGATGATGGCCTGCATCGGGTCCTTGTTCTTGGTCGTCGCGATGTACTCGCGCGAGAGGACCGAGTGGCGCTTGTAGATGCCCAGGCGCGACTTGACCCAGTCGGGACCCTTCTTGAGGCCGACCTCCTTATGTAGGAAGTCGTTGTCGATGACGGTCTCCGGGAGGGCCCAGCCCATCCCCAGGATGTTGAAGGGGACGCTCATCCTAGAGCCCTGAGATGGCCTCGCCGCCGTCGACGCGGATGATGGAGCCGTTGGCCCAGCGCAGGGTCGGGCCGCACAGGCCGAGGATGGTCTCGGCGATGTCTTCCGGCGTGCTGAGGCGGTGGAAGGGGTTGCGGATGCGCGCCTGCGCCTTCATCAGGTCGAAGTTGGGGATGGCGTTGCCGGCCGGGGTGTCGGTGATGCCGGCCTGCACGATGTAGGACGACACTCCGTAGGGCGCCAGCTCGACGGCCATCGCGCGGCAGGAGGCCTCGAGCGCGGTCTTGGCGGCGGAGACGGCGGCGTAGCCCTTCCAGGCGATCTCGTTGCCCTCGGAGGTCATGGCGACGGTGCGGGCGTCCTTGGTGAGCAGGCCCTCCTTGCACAGCTCGCGGCTCCACAGGAGGTAGTCGTAGCCCATCATGAAGATGGTCTTCTGGAGGTCTTCCTGGGTCAGCAGCTCGTCGCGGTACGGGATGCGGGAGTCGGCGAGGGTGTGGAGCGCGTCGCAGCCCTTGTCGTGGAAGGCGGTGTTGATGGCCGCCTTGACCTTGTCGGCGGGCAGGCCCAGGGCCTCGGCGAGGCCTTTGACGGCCTGGCCGCGGAAGTCGGGGGTCTTGTCCTCGATCATGAGGCGGCAGGACCCGGCGGCGATGGACTGCATGAACAGGTGGACCTTGCCGGGCCCGCAGTTGGTCATGATGGACTCGAAGACCTCGCCGCGGCCGTCGTCGTCGAACAGGTTGACGTTGTGGGTGACCAGCTTGACGCCGGCGGCCCGTATCTCGTCGAAGTGGGGCTTGATGACCGTGTCGACGGTGCCTTCCTTGTCCTTGTGGCCGATGAGGATGTTGAAGCCGGCGCGTGCCAGCCTTTTAGCCGTCGCCAGGCCGAAGCCCGACGAGCCGCCCAAGATGACCGCCCACAGCCCCGAACCCCGGAAATCCAACGGATTTTTCTGGTCCATTCATCGATTATACAAAGCCTGGAGGCTTCGCCGTCATTGACATCCGTCAAACCGACGGTGCCAGGCTTTAAGCTCGGGGTTGACGAGCGCGCGCTCGGGGCCTACACTTCCGCGCATGCTCTCGAGACTCGCGGCCGCGGCCCTCATCCTCTCTCTGTTCCCGGGCGCCGCGCGCGCCTACGTCCTTAATGAGTACTTCGACCAGGAATACCTCGACACCTGCCTCGGGGGGGAGGGGGCCGTCGACCCGCCGGGAGGCGTCGAGCTCGGCTGCGACGATGCGGGCATCCTGATGATGCTCATCGCCGACACCAAGCGCGTCGCGGCGGAGGAGCTCAAGGCCCCGCCATCGAGCCTCGACGAGTACTACGCGCCGCGCCTGCGCCGTCCGACCGTCGAGCGGGACATGCACCCTTATCGCCGCTGGCACAACGCGACGTCCGAAGACGAGGCGGCGATCCGGAAGGCCGAGTCGGCCTGCCGTCTTGGGCGGACGCACCCCGACTGCGCCAAGGCGCACGCCGCGGTGCTCGACCACGCCTACGCGGCCTGCGCCCGCGACCTGCCCAAGTGCGAGATGCTGCAGGAGACCGCGCTGTTCGCGGCCGGCGCCGGAGCCGGGACCGCGCTGCGCTTCGGCGGCTCCATCACTTTGCGTCTTTTCGGCGGGCGGGCCTCCCCGGTCGCCATGACGCGTCTCGAGCGCGTCGTGCGCGCGGGACGCGGCCGCAGCGAACTGGGGGCGGTGCTCGAGCACGAGATCCCGAAGCTGGCCAAGGGGGGCGGCGAGCTGCTCTGGAAGGGCGCCAAGAGCAGCATGTCGGGCGACGTGTTCCGGACCCGCGACACGCTCCGGATCTCCATCCGCACGCTCAAGGTGGACAACACGCTCATGTACGGGGTGCGCCCGAAAGGCTTGAACATCGAGTTCGCCCGCATCGTCAGCTCGATGGTGCGCTCATCGGCCGAGTGCGCGCGCGCGGAGCCTGCCATCCGGACCGTGGTCCTCGAGGGTCGGGGCATCGTCAACCTGCCCCTCATCGAGTTGATGAAGCGCTCCGGCGGGCGAGCCGTGCACCAGAGCAACGTGAGCGTCTCCTTCGACGCCGCGGAGCTCACGGCGCTCATGGCCCGGCTGCGCCCCTAGCCGGCCCGCCTTGACAGGACCGGCCGAGGCGCTTACACTCGCCTTCATGATCAGAACCCCCCTGCTCGCCCTCATCCTCACGACTTTGCCTCTGTCCGCCTCCGCCGAGTCCGTCCCGCAGGCGTCCGCCCGCACCGGCATCGCCGCGAACGCGACCCGTCCCGACCGCGAGGCGTGCGCCTATCTCCCGCGAGGCGCGAAGGACGATACGCGCTCTCACGACGGCGTGTGGGTCCGCTGCGGCGGCGGCGCCCTGTCGCCCGCGCACCGCTTGTGCGCTCCGCCCTGCGACCTGGCCCGCGCGCCCAAGTTCGAGAGCAAGCTCGGCTCCTGCGTCGACGCGCGCGATGCGTCCAAGATCGTGCTGCGCTCCGCCGTCGGAGAGGAGGTCAACGGGCGCGCGGACGGCGTCCTCGCGGACCACTGCTCGTTCAAGCCCATCCGCGCGCACGTCTCCTGCAAGGGCTCCAACCGCCAGGAGTTCCGCTACTGCCCCGACGCGCCGTCGCGCGACCGCGACGACCTCTACGACGAGCCCCTGTGCGTCGAGCTCACGGGCGACCAGCCCGCGCTCTTCAAGCCCGCCGTCCGCGTGGACGGGAAGTGGGAGCGCAAGCTGGCGCACAAGGACTGCGCCCTCATCAACCGCGTCGTGCTCGAGGGGCCCGACGGGACCCAGCCGCGCTAGCCCGCGCCGTCTTGAAATCCGGCCCCGGCCGGACTACACTGGCACGGTGAGCGCCCGCCTCCTCGCGGTCCTGGCGTTGTCCCTCGCGGCG
>CAZTZW010000045.1:0-12336 GCA_964618085.1 uncultured Elusimicrobia bacterium | reverse complement strand
GGCCACGGCGGCGATGGCGTACAGCGCCTCGCCGCGGAAGCCGAAGGTGGTCAGCTTCTCGAGGTCCTCGGCGGCGGTGATCTTGCTGGTGGCGTGCTGCTCGAGGCAGGCGCGCACGTCGTCGTGGTCCATGCCGCAGCCGTCGTCGACCACGCGCAGGGACGTCTTGCCCGCGCCCGTGACCTCGACGTCGATGCGCTTGGCGCCCGCGTCGAGGGAGTTCTCGATGAGCTCCTTGAGGAGCGAGGCGGGGCGCTCGACGACCTCGCCCGCGGCGATGCGCGCGTACACGTCCTCGGGCAGCTTGTGGATGACGGGCATCTTACGGGATGAGCTTCTTGAGGGAGTTGAGGGCCTGCAGGGCCTCTAAAGGAGTCATGGTCTCGGGGTTCAGCATCTTGATGGTCCTGAGCACCGGGTTCTCCTCGAACAGCGGCAGCTCGGGCTCCGGCGCGCCGGAGCGTACGACGGAGGGCTTGTTCTCCAGGTCGCTGAGGATGGCCGTCGCGCGGGCGATGAGGGAGGCCGGGAGGCCGGCCCGCGCCGCGACGTGGATGCCGTAGGAGCGGTCGGCCGGGCCGTCGCCGATCTTATGGAGGAAGACGACCTCGGTGCGGCCGTCCTCGTTCTTCCACTCCTTGACCTCGACGTTGGAGTTGACCACGCCGGCCAAGGTCTTGCTCAGGGCGGTGAGCTCGAAGTAATGCGTCGCGAACAAGGTGCGCGGGCCGCGCGGCTTGGTCCCGTCGGTCTCGGCGCCGTCGGCCGCGTAGGCGCCGTGCAGGTGCTCGAGCACGGCCCAGGCGATGGAGATGCCGTCGAAGGTGGAGGTGCCGCGGCCGACCTCGTCGAGGACCACGAGGGAGCGGGCGGTGGTCGAGCGCAGGATGTGGGAGGTCTCCTTCATCTCGACCATGAAGGTCGAGTCGCCCTGGGCCAGCGCGTCCTGCGCGCCGATGCGCGTGAGGATCTTGTCGACGATGCCCACGCGCGCGGACTTGGCGGGCACGAAGGAGCCGACCTGGGCCAGCAGCACGATGAGGGCGTTCTGGCGCAGGTAGGTGGACTTGCCCGACATGTTCGGGCCGGTGAGCACCGAGATCTGCGGGTCGCGGGCGTTGAGGAAGAGGGAGTTGGGGACGAAAGTGCCCGCGGGCATCAGCGCGGCGAGCACGGGATGGCGGCCCTCGACGACCTCCAGGTCGTGCGAGAGGTCCACCTTCGGCTTGACGAAGTCGTGCATCGCCGCGGCCGAGGCCAGGGCCTGGAACGCGTCGAGTTCGGCGAGCAGCTCGGCGATGCGCAGGAGCGCGTCCGACTCGCCGAGCGCCTTCTCGCGGACCTCGTCGAAGAGCGTGGCCTCCAGCCGGAGCATCTTGTCCTCGGCGGAGAGGATCTTCGCCTCGAGCTCCTTGAGCTCGGGGGTGATGTAGCGCTCGGCGTTGGTGAGGGTCTGCTTGCGGATGAAGCGGGCGGGGACCTTCTCGGAGTGGGCCTTGGTGACCTCGAGGAAGTAGCCGAACACCGAGTTGTAGCCGGCCTTCAGCGACGCGATGCCCGTGGCCTTGCGCTCGCGCGTCTCGAGCTCGGCCAGGACCTGGTCGGAGTCGGTCTTCAGGCGGCGCAGCTCGTCGAGCTCCTTGTGGAAGCCGGGGCGTATCAGTCCGCCGTCCGACAGCCGAGCGGGAGGCTCGTCCACCAAGGCCTTCGACAGCCAGGCGCCCAGGGGAGCCAGCGCGGTCGCGGTCTCGGCGACGTCGGAGGCGAGGTTGGCCAGCCCGGAGGCGAGCCCGGCGGACTCGATCCAGCGCTCGAGCTCGGGCAGGCGCGACAGCGAGCGGCGCAGGGCGCCGAGGTCTCTCGGGCCGGCGGCCCGCGTAGAGAGGCGGCTCGTCACGCGCGGCAGGTCCGCGATCTCCTGCAGGAGCTTGCCGAGAGAGCGGCGCGCGTCGGGCTTGTCGACCAGGTCCTCGACGCAGTTCTGGCGCTGCTCGATCTCGCGCAGGTCGGTGGAGGGGTGGAGCAGCCAGCCCTTGAGCTTGCGCGAGCCCATGGGCGTGCGGCAGCCGTCGAGCAGGCCCCAGAGCGTGTGCCGCTTCTCGCCGGAGGCCGAGTCGACGAGCTCCAGCGTGCGGATGGCGGTCTCGTCGAGCTGCATCACCGCGCCGGCTTCTTTGTAGGAGGGCTCGGGCAGCTCGCGCAGGCGGAACTTGGCTTCGTCGACATATCTGCGGGCCGCGACTGCGGCCCGCAAAGCCAGATGACGGTTTTTCCAGGCGGGCTTATCGGCCCAGGCGGGCGGCGGAGTCGTCGGCCGCGACGCGTCTCGCAGCGTCAGGCACGTCTTCGGAGGGAGGACGCGGCGGAGAGACAGCGTCGCGGCCGCGGCCTCTTCACACAACACCTCGGCAGGCCGCACCCGCGACAACATGTCGAAGAGCTTGCGGTGTTCCCTGTCATTGAGCGCCTGGGTGGCCCAGGACTCGCCGGTGGAGACGTCCAGGCACGCCGCGCCCCAGCCCACGAAATCGTGCTCGACGGCGACGAGGAAGTTGGTGGCCGTCGGGTCGAGCAGGTCGTCCTCGACGACGGTGCCGGGGGTGACCACGCGCACGACGTCGCGCGCGACGAGCTTCTTGGCGCCTTTGACCGCGTCCTCCAGCTGCTCGGCGACCGCGATCTTGCGCCCGGCCTTCAGGAGGCGCGCGATGTAGTTCTGGGAGGAGTGGTAGGGCACGCCGCACATCGGCACGCCCTGGCGCTGGGTGAGGACCAGGCCCAGCAAGGTGGACGCGTCCTTGGCGTCCTCGCCGAACAGCTCGTAGAAGTCGCCCAGCCGGAAGAAAAGGAGGGAGCCGGGATGCTTCTGCTTCAGCTCCTGGTACTGCCGCCAGGCGGGCGTGTCGGGGAGGGCCTCGACGGAGGACATGACCCCCCGATTCTAGCAATTTCCGACGGTATTCTCGTCGGAAGGCGGCTTTACCGCGATTTGCGGTCTATTTGAACGGCGGAGGGCGTGGAGGCGGCGTATACTGGAGGCATGTCCCGGAAGATACTCGTCGTCGATGACGAGGAGGATCTGCGCCGCATCGTCTCCCGCATCGTCGGCGTGCTGGGCACCGTGCTCCAGGCGGCCGACGCGGCGGAGGCCCTGCGCGTCATCGAGCAGGAGCATCCCGACCTCATCGTGCTCGACGTGACCATGCCCGGCGTCGGCGGCCTGGAGCTGCTCAAGCAGGTCCACGAGGCGCGCCCCGACATGCCCGTGCTCATGCTCACGGGCCGCCTGGAGATCGCCACGGCCCGCGACGCGCTGGAGCAGGGCGCGCGCGCCTACATGACCAAGCCCTTCGAGCCCTTCGCGCTCACGCAGGAGGTCGCGCGCCTGCTGGGCGGCAAGCCCGACCAAGCCGAGGACGGAGGACGTCCTTGGCGCGTCCGGGAGCCCTGGTCCTAGGCCCGCCGGGCCCAAGGCCTCATGCGGCCTAGCGCCGCAGTGGGTATAGTCTCAACGCCATGCTCTTGTCCTCCGTGCTTTTCGTGGCGAGCCTGTGCCCGGCCGCCGCGCCCGCGCGCATCGCGCCCGCGCGGGCCGTGAACGCCGCGCTGGCGACGGCTCCGGCCGCGTGGCGGACTCCGGTGGCCGCCTACCTGGGCGGGACGCTCGACACGGCCGGACTGCGCGCGCAGCTGCTGGCGCCCGTCGTCGCGCCGGCGGACGCGTCCGCCTCGGCCGTTCCCGCGGCTTTCTCCGCGCTCGCGGTCTCTTCCGTCGAGGACGACCGCGTCGAAGCGGCCCGCCGTCTCTACGGTCTGGACGCCGTGCTGGCCGGCTTCCTCTCCGTCCCGGAGCGGGCGCCGTTGACGTCGGCGGCCGCGCGGGCGCGCGAAGCCTTGTCCGACGCGCGGCGCGCGGAGGTCCTGGAGTGGGCCATGAGCGTGTCCGACGCGCTCGACGACGCCCGCCGTCGCGAGGACGGAGTCGCGACGCCCGCGGGCCGGGAAGGCTTCACCGGCGGCAGCCTCGTCGCCGACCTGCTCGAGATCGAGCTGCCCTATCTGCGCGAGGGCGAGGCGCGGCTGCGTCTGGACGCGGCCGGGGCCGTCGCCTTCGACGCGGAGGGCTTCCCCGAGAGCGAGTCGTACTTCCTCGCCGCCAAGGCCGCGGCCCTGCTGCGCGACGGAGCCGCCGCCGCGCTGCCGCCCGCCGACCGCGCCCTGCTGGTCCGCCTGGCCGCGGTCCACGCCCGCACCGCGGACGTCCTGTTCGGCGACGAGGATACTTCCGCGCGCAAGGCCCGCTACGCCGAGCCGACGCCCGGAGGCGCGGAGATGACGGTGCTCGACTTCGTGCGCTCGGAGCGTTTCAAGACGCCGGGGCGCTGGGTCTGGTCGTCACAGCGCAGCCGCGAGGCGCCGAAGGGCTTCGCCGCGGTCACGGGCGAGACCGCCCGCAGTCCCTTCGTCGGGCACCTCGGCCCCGGCGCCTTCACCACCATCTACTGGGCGGCGCTGCCCGGCGGCGAGTTCGGCCGTCCCGACCCCCTGGGCATGCGCGTGCGCGCGAACTCCGACGGCACGGGGCGCGAGCGCGGCATGGAGGTGCTCGTCCCCATCGGCGTCGACGCCGACGGCGAGCTCCGCTGGAAGGGCTACCTCTTCACCCGCGTCGGCCACGAGTGGGTGCCGGGCTCGCCGCGCCGCGTCGAGTCCACCCGCCGCTGCGTCACCTGCCACTTCCGCGTCGACGCGCGAGGCGACCGCCGGCTGACGCCCCTGCCGCTGCAGCTGCGGAGCAAGGCGGATTTCCTGGGAGTCGGGTACCAGGACACAGCGCTCGTCGCCGATTATCTGCGGCTGGTCGAACGCTACGCCTCAGCGCGCTAGCTCGTAGCGGTACTCGTCGCTGACGGCGCCCTTGAACTCATCGGCGCCTTTCACGAGCGCGACGCGCTCCAGGCCCAGGCTCTCGATGAGGCGCCACGACGCCTCGTTGCGGACGTCGATGGACGCCGCGACCGTCCTCACGCCGTGCTCCTCGAAGAGATGCTCGATGAGGGCCCGGCAGGCCTCGCGCGCGTAGCCCTTGCGCTGGAAGGGCGCGAAGACGATGTAGGCGATGTCGGCCGTGCGGTCGGGCTTCACGGTCGCCTCGACGCGGCCCACGTAGACGGCGTCCGACTTCCGGTTGGCCGCCCAGTTGAGCCAGCGCTCGCCGCCGCCGGGCGGGCCGCCGCGCTCGCGCGCGCGGAACGACTCTTCCAGCGCGGCTGCCGAGGCCGGCGGGTCCTGCGGCATATAGAGGTAGAGCGCGGGGTCGCTGAGGCCCGGGTAGAGCAGGGGCGCGTGCGCGGCGCGCAACGGCTCGAGGCGAAGGCGCGACGTCTCCAGTCAGTGCTCCAGCACGATGGACAGGTCCGTGTACTGGTCGCGTTCGCGGTAGAACTGATGGTAGGGGGAGTGCCCGCGGTGATGGCCGACCTGCACTCGCACCATGCGCCCGTGGTCGGGCGCGCCGAGCTTCAGGCCGGCGACGGTCCGCCAGTCCGGGTTCCAGCCCACGCGCTCGCGCGGCTGGAAGTCGGTCGCGGCGTAGGCGCGTACGGGGACCCGCGCGTTCAAGCGCAGGTCGCCGCTGGTGAGCTCGACGCCGGCCTGGAGGGTCCAGCGCGCGGGGTCCGGCACGCTGCGCAGGTAGCGTGAGACGCCGCCGTAGACGCGCAGGAGCGGATGCGGGTCGAGCGACCCCAGCAGGCGCAGGCCGATGGTCGAGTAGCGGTACCCGGCGGTCCCATAGCGGCGGATGTGGTCGTCGCCGAGGTGCGAGTTCTCGACGAAGACGGAGCCCTTGAAGGCGACGTCGCCTCGCCGTACGGTCAGCGGCAGGGCGCCGAGGAAGTCCACGGTCTCGAAGTCGCCGCGGCCGCTCTCGACGCGGAAGCGCGAGTAGGACATGCCCTCGACGTCGGCCTCCCATAGCAGGCTCTGGTCCTCGCCCGAGCGCCAGCGCTTCACGCCCCAGGCGCGGCCGAGGCCGAGGTCGAAGGCGTTGCGCCCGCGATGGCGGTAGTACGAGGCGGACGTCAGCGCCTGGCGCGGGTCGGCCAGCAGCGGGGGGAACACCTCGCCGGGGCGCGGGCGGCTCGCCGGGCCGGTCTGGGCCGTGAGCGGCGCGGCGAGGAGAAGGAGGAGGAGGCTAGCGCGCAAGGGCGGCGGCCACGTCGGCTTCGAGCTCGTCGGAGTCCTTCGCGCCGAAGTAGCGCTTGAGCAAAGCCCCGTCGCGGCCGACGAGGTAGGCCGTGGGCAGGCCGGGCACGGTCCAGCCGGGCGGCGCCAGCTCGCCGCCGAGCAGCAGCATCGGGTAGTCCACCTTCTTGGAGGCGACGAAGCTCGCGACCGCGGCCTTGTCCTCGTCCATGGACGCGCCCAACACCACGAAGCCCTTGGGGCCGAGCTCCTTGTTCAGGCGCATGAGCTCGGGCACCTCGGCCTTGCAGGGCGCGCACCACGTGGCCCAGAAATCCACGAGGACGATCTTGCCCGCGTGGTCGGCGAGCGAGACGGTCTTGCCCGCGAGGTCCGGGCCCGACAGCGCGGCCGCCATCTTGGCGCCGGAGGCCGGCGCGCTCGACGGCGACTGGCCCATCACGAAGTACACCAGGACGGCCGAGCCGATCAGGAACACGACGGGGGCGAGCTTCTTCATCAGAGTTGGAAGCGCTCCAGGCTCTCCGGCAGGAAGCGCAGCAGCAGGCGCAGGCGGCCGAAGAAGATGAGGGCGCCGATGGCCACGAGCAAGGCGCCCGCGACGATCTCGCCCGTGCGGATGTGGCGCTTGTAGCGCCCGAAGAACTTCATGAACCCGCCGACGGCGAAGCCCGTCGCGATGAAGGGCAGGCCCAGGCCCAGCGAGTAGGTCAGCAGCAAGGTCATGCCGTGCCCGACGGTCTCCTGCGCCGCGGCCACCGCGAGGATGGCGCCGAGGATGGGGCCGATGCACGGGGTCCAGCCGAAGGCGAAGGCCAGGCCCATCAGGAAGGAGCCCGCGTAGCCGGGCTTGAAGGACGCCAGGTCGGCGCGCTTCTGGTAGTACAGCCACTTGATGGGCATGACGCCCATGAGGTGGAGCCCGAAGGCGACGATGACCGCCCCCGCGACCTTCGAGATCCAATGGAGGTGGGCGGAGAGGAACTGCCCGGCCGCGGTGGCCGAGGCGCCGAGCGCGGTGAAGACGAGGGCGAAGCCCGCCACGAAGCACACCGACTCCCAGCCCGCGTGCTTGAGGGCGTGCTTGTCGCCCTTGTCGAGCTCGTCCAGGGTCAACCCGGACATGAAGGAGATGTAGCCCGGCACCAGCGGCAGCACGCACGGCGAGAGGAAGGACACCACTCCCGCGAAGAAGGCGGCTCCGTAACCGACGGAATCAGCGGCTGCCATGCGTGCTCATCCTATCAAATCGACTGTCATGCCCGGCTCGTGCCGGACACTCATGAGTGCTATGATGAATAAGATGATGACAGCCGCTTTCGCCGCTCTTTTCGCGCTGACGCCGGCTTTCGCCGGCCCCCAGGCCGCCCCTAAGAAGGAGAAGAAGACCATGACCTACGTGAAGCCCTCCAAGGAAGAGCTCAAGAAGAAGCTGACCCCCGAGCAGTTCGCGGTGGTCTGCAACTCGGACACCGAGCCCGCCTTCCAGAACGCCTTCTGGAACCACCACGAGGACGGCATCTACGTCGACATCGCCAGCGGCGAGCCGCTGTTCTCCTCCCTCGACAAGTTCGACTCGGGCACGGGCTGGCCCTCCTTCACGCGCCCCATCGAGCCGGCGAACGTCGTCGAGAAGTCCGACTTCCAGTACGGCATGAAGCGCGTCGAGGTCCGCTCCAAGCACGGCGACTCGCACCTGGGCCACGTCTTCGACGACGGTCCCAAGGCCAAGGGCGGCCTGCGCTTCTGCATCAACTCGGCGTCCCTGCGCTTCGTGCCCGTCTCCAAGCTGGAGGCCGAGGGCTACGGCGCCTACCTGCCTTCCTTCGAGAAGGCGGGGAAGGGCCCCAAGAAGGCCGCCCCCGCGGCCAAGGCTTCCGCCGTGAAGACCGAGGAGGTCTATCTGGCCGGCGGCTGCTTCTGGGGCATGCAGGACATCATCCGCAAGATTCCCGGAGTAGTCATGACCGACGTCGGCTACACCGGCGGCAAGGTCAAGAACGCGACCTACCGCAACCACGAGGGCCACGCCGAGGCCGTGCGCATCGTCTTCGACCCGGCCAAGCTCTCCTTCCATCAGCTCCTGCGCTGGTACTTCCGCATGCACGACCCGACGACCAAGGACCGCCAGGGCAACGACACGGGTTCCTCCTACCGCTCGGCCATCTTCTACAAGAGCGAGGCCCAGCGCAAGACCGCCGAGGAGTTCAAGGCCAAGCTCGACAAGGTGGGCAAGTGGGGCAAGCCGGCCGTGACCGAGATCGTCCCCGCGGGCGAGTACTGGAAGGCCGAGGAGGACCACCAGGACTACCTGGTCAAGCTCCCCAACGGCTACACCTGCCACTTCATGCGACCCGAGTCGGTCCTCGGCGGCCTGTGATGCTCGCCGCGCTCCTGCTCTCCGCCGTCACCGCGTCCGCCGCGGCGCCTTCAGCCGCTCCCAAGGCGTGGACGGACTGGACCCGCGAGCGCCGCGAGGAGGTCGCCAAGCCCCTGTCGCCGGCCGCGCTCGCCGTCATGCCGCGTCTGCGCGACGGCGTCGCGCAGGTGCTGGAGAAGAAAGGCGACGCCTGGCGCGTGCGCCTGGCCACCGAGCCCGCCCGCGGCGAGTTCAAGGCGCGCTTCCTCCTCGCGGGCGGCACGGTCTCGGTCACGGGCGTCGCCGGCGACGTCCACGTCCTGCCCAGCGGCAAGGAGCTGATGCTGCCCGCCCTGGGTCTCGGGCTCACGGGCTACGACCGCGGCGGGGGCAAGTTCACCATGCTCGTCTTCGACCTCAAGAAGAAGGGCCTCAAGGCGCATAAGCGCGTCGAGACCTTCCCGTACGACCCGGCCTTCGCGGTGACCGCGCGCGCGGTGCGCGTCGACCCGCCCGAGAAGGTCTCCTTCCAGCACAGCGACGGCGACGTGCGCGAGCAGGAGCGTCCCGGCCGCCTCGAGTTCGTCCTGAAGGGCAAGCCCCAGTCCCTGGCCGTCCACGGCGGCAAGGACGACAAGACGATGTTCATCCTCTTCAAGGACCCCACCAACGGCAAGACCACCTACGGCGCGGGCCGCTTCTACTACCTCACGCTGGACAAGCCCTGGTCACAGACCACGGAGCAGGCCATCGACCTCAACTTCGCCTTCTCGCCCTACTGCCTGTACTCCTCGGCCTACTCCTGCCCGCTGGCGACCGACCGCATCGACGTGCCGGTGACCGCCGGCGAGCGCCAGCCCCCCGGCTTCGACCACTAACGCGGCGGCAGCGACTCGTGCCGGAGCGAGTTACTACTGATAATCATTGCGCTGGCGCAGTTACTAACGATAATCATGCTGCGCCGGCGTAGTTGCTAACGATAATCTTACTTCGCCGGCGAAGTGGAGCAGTGGAGGGGCGGGGGGCGGCAGCCGACCCAGGGCTTGATATCGCCGGGGCCGGGGCTATACTGGGGATATGAAGGCCTGGCCCCTCCTGGCGCTTCTCCTGGCCGCTCCCGCCGCGGCCGAAGATGAGTTCCGCATACCGGACGGCTTGCGGGCCAACATCGGCGGGAAGGCTCCCGTGCAGGACGACGCCTCCGCGCGGCTGCGCGCTTCCCACGCCGCCATCCAGAACGCGGGCCTGAAGGTGGACGAGCTCATCGCGACCGGGGACAAGAAGCCCGGTTGGAGCGTGGACAACGTCCGCGACCTCGGTCCCGCCATCGGCGCGGCCAGCAAGGCGGTGTGCGAGCTGCACGCGCGCCACCCCAGCGCGGTGGCGGACGCCTACGGCAACGGCACCATGACGAACATGGAGGACACCGCCAAGCTGTTCGGCGGCGGCAACCTCGAGCGCGGCTGCATCTCGCATCAGACCGCGACCTTCGACGCCGTGAAGCCCGTGCTGGCCGGCTCGAGCCTATCGGTGTCGAAGATACGCTACGGCCTGCCGCCGCTGCAGCATAACGCCGTGGTGGTCTTCCCGCACGGCACCGACTGGATGTACACGGGCGTCGTCTTCGACGGCTGGCTGCGGCAGAAGTGCGCGCCGGAGAAGATGACCTACATGTACGCGCCGTGGGGCCCCATCCGTCCCATCTGGGGCGTCCACGTCGAGCCGCGTTACTGGAAGGCCAACGTCAAGCTGCTCGCCGACGGGGAGTAGCGGACGGCGCGACCACGAGCAGGATTTCGTCCGTCACGGTCGTCTGCCTGAGCGGACGTTATAGCGCTTGAGTATCTCCACGGCGTCTTCGCTGCCCGCGTCGACGGCGAAGTCGAGCGCGGTCCAGCCGGCGTAAGGGGCCCAGCGGCCGGCCGCGGCGGCGGACACGGGCATGTTGGCGAAGCCTTCCTTGCCCATATACGCGCGGAACGCGTCGTAGAACTTCGGCCGCTTCGCGGGACCGCTCCACGCCAGCAGGTGGATCATGTTCACCCCGGTGGGCGCCCCGTCCTCGAGCAGCTCCTCGTTGGCGTCGAGGTGGTAGCGGTGGAAGTTCCAGTACAGCATGAAGAACACCGTCTCATCTAGACCGCGCTGCGCGGCGTGGATGAGCTCGGAGTTCTCCCCGGGCCGCTGCGCCCGCGGGTCCGCGCCGTAGAGGACGTGCAGCTCGGCGGTGGCCGGCATGCGCGCCTCGATGGCGGCGTGCAGCAGCTCCGGCGTCGCGCGCGAGCCCGTCGACAGGAGGTCGATGAGCACGCCGGAGTCGCCGGCGACCGTCGCGACGCTCAGCGCCGAGCGCCCGCCGACGGTGTAGGCGGCGTCGGCGCCTCGCTTCACCAGGACGCGCGCCAGCATGCGGCAGCGGCGCGTCACGGCGTCGAGGAGGAGCTCGTCGAGCTCGCGCGCGCCGGAATAGGGCGGGACGACGCGCGCGCAGCCCGCGGGGTCGGCGGGCAGGCCGGTGTCGACGTCCGCCCATTCGTCGGCGTACGACGGCGACGCGGCGTACGACAAAGCGACGGCAAGCAGCAGGTATCTCATGGTTCCTCTACAGCGCCGGCCGGATGACGTCGACCCGGACGGAACGGTCGTTCGCCCGGTCTATCTGCAGCACCGGGGACCAGGAGCCGAGCAGGCTCTGGTGCGGGACGGGGGACATCGTCGCCTCGGCGGCGCCGAGCTCGCCGCTTGCGGGGACGCGGCGCTTCACGACGAACGCGCGGGTCATGATGCCGACGTCGTGGCCCCGGCGGTAGATCTCGTACGCGAGGGGCGTGGTGGTGAGGACGGCGGCATGGAGCCCGTCGGCCGTGACCCAGGTCCATCGCGTGTCCTTGTCGTCGCCGCGGCAGGAGGCCGGCAGCAGCGAGTAGGTCTTCGGGGAGTCCTTCGCGTCGGGGGACCATGTCCGCACCAGCAGGCTGACGCGGGACAGCTCGCGCAGCTCGGGCTCTCGGCACAGGGACTGCTTCACCTCCGCGGCGGCCTGCGACGCCGCATCGAACCCGGCGGAGAGCGGGTCTAGCGCGTGCAGCGGCATGACGGCGGACGACAGGGCGGCGGCGAGCAGAAGGCGCTTGGACATGGTTATCTCCGGATGCGGGTCGAGGGTCGGGCGCGTGGCGACGCGCGGGGCCGTGGGCGAAGCGGCGAGGGGGGAACTTACAGCCCGGCGATCATGGAGATGAGCTCGAGCACCTTCAGGAGCCCCGTGGGGGTTCCTTCGAAGACTTCGCCTACGACGCGGCGCTCGCTCGTCATCATCTTTAGGATAACGCGCGCGCCGCCGCGTCTCCAGGGTCTTTGGCTCCAAGGCGGCGGGCCGTTGTACCCGGGTCGATGGGCCCAGAGGTTTTTGTATCATGCGGCATGACCGCCAAGACCGCCTCTAAGGCCGCCACCCGCGTCGAGAAGGACACCATGGGAGAGATCGCCGTCGAGACCTCCCGCTACTGGGGAGCTCAGACCGAGCGCTCCCTCCACCATTTCCAGGCCGGCGCCGGCCGCGACACGCTCACGCGCGAGATGATACGCGCCATGGGCATCCTTAAGAGAGCCGCCGCCTCGGCCAACGCCGAGCTCGGCTTGCTCCCCAAGGACAAGGAGAAGCTCATCCTCGCGGCGGCCGACGAGGTCATCGCCGGGACGCTCGACGCGCACTTCCCTCTCGTGGTGTGGCAGACGGGCTCGGGCACGCAGTCGAACATGAACGCCAA
>CAZTZW010000044.1:0-12345 GCA_964618085.1 uncultured Elusimicrobia bacterium | reverse complement strand
GCAGCCAATCTAGTTCCCGAATCAGGTTCCCGGGGGAGTCAGGACGACTCCCCCGAGTTCTTTTTTGTTGGTCCCGCCCGTTATTAGTTGCTATTGACAAATATTGTTATTAACAATACAATGAAGACATGGATAGGGCACGCGACCTCGAATACCATGTCGGTTACTGGCTGCGTTTCGTCTCGAACCACGTGTCGGGAGCGTTCCAGCAGCGGATAGCCGCCTATGACGTCACCGTGGCCGAATGGGTGGCGTTGCGGTCAATCTTCGGACTCGGCTCCTGCTCCCTCTCGGAATTGGCGGAGCGGATGGGGTCGGATCCCAGCACGGTTTCGCGCTTGGTCGAGCGAGTCCTGCGCAAGGGGTTGGCCGCGAGGGCTCACTCCGAAGTCGATCGTCGCCGGGTCCGCATCGAATTGACCAAAGCGGGGGCGGCATTGGTTTCCAAGCTCGCTCGCGAGGCGGATGCCAACGACGACCTGCACTTCGGGCATCTGTCTACGAAGGAAAAGGGGGCGTTGGCGGCGCTTATGCAGGGGCTCGTCCGTAAGCACGGCTGGAAAGACAAGCCGATTACTTGATCGAAATGGAGGAAGACATGGACACGCTCATCCTAGACGAATGCACGCAGGGCGCACTGAACGGCGTCACGACGTTCCCGGAAACCCTGATGAAGATCGGCCCAATCGGGGTGGAGCGCTACTATGCCGACTTGGTCCGCATGGAGAAGACGTTCTACTTCAAGGACGGAAGAACATACGTCGTCCGTCTGCCGGTGGCGGGGATGCCGGCGCTGGCTCGGGAGTTCGACGCGGTCTCGGTCGCCAAGACCATCAAGACGATCCAACGCGGAGAGATCGATTATCAGGAATTCCTTCGGCTCGTCGTCGCGGCGGGCTGCACGGCTTACGCTGTTTTCCTCGATGGGCGTCATGCGGCATACTACGGCCGTGGAGGAGAGGTTTACATCGAGAGATTCCCGAACGCGAAGTCGTGACGAGATAGGGCGTTGCGGTCGGTTCGCATAGCCGCCTATTCGGGTCTTGCGCTATTGCGTGAAGCGGCAATCGAACTCGCATCGAATGTGGTTCCCGAGTTCGCCCAGGTTCTGATGCCGCCGACGACAGGCAGCCAATTTTGACGAGAGAGCCCTTCGACCGGTAGGTCGAAGGGCTCTTTTGCGTTCAGTCGGTCGCTGTCGTCAGGCGGCCTAGGTCTTCGAGGCCTCGAAGATGCTGCTGATCGCTTCGTCGAGCGCCTTGTTGAATTCCGCGTCCGTCTGCTGCGCGGTCAATCCCTCCGTTAGCGCGCGGGAAAAGCTCGCCGTCATGCCGTGGTTCTTCGCCAGCAGGGCGTTGGCGTCTTTCCGGGAATAGCCGCCCGAAAGCGCCACCACGCGCAAGACGTTGGGATGCTTGACCAGGTCCAGGTAGAAATCCGCCGTGGTGGGCAGGGTGAGCTTGAGCATGATCTTCTGGTCGGGCTTGAGTTTGCCGAGGTGCGAGAGGATGCTCTGTTTGAGCAGTTTCTCGCATTCGGCCTTGTTCGGGCTCTTGATGTCGACCTCGGGCTCGATGATGGGGATCAGGCCCTTGGCGAGGATCGCCTTGCCGACCTCGAACTGCTGCGCCACCACGGCCTCGATGCCCGCGGGGTTGGCCGATTTGATCACCGAGCGCATCTTGGTCCCGAAGATGCCGCACTGCGCCGCGCGGTCGAGCAGTTTGTCCAAATCGGGCATCGGCTTCATCAACTGCACGCCGTCTTTCTCATCGGCCAAGCCCTTGTCGACCTTCAAGAAGGGAACGACCTTCTTGTCTTCCCAGAGGAACTGGGCCGAAGGCTTGCCGCCGACCTTGCGGTCCATGGTCGCCTCGAAAAGGATCGCGCCGAGGATGCGGTCGCCGCCGAAGCTGGGGCTCATCATGATGCGCGAGCGCATCTCGTGGATCTTGTCCATCATCTGCTGATCGCCGGAATAAGCGGTCTCCGGGACGCCGTAAAGTTTCAGGGCCTTCGGCGTGCTGCCGCCGCTTTGATCGAGCGCGGCGATGAAGCCCGCCCGGGATTTGATCGCGTCGAGTTGTTGGGCGTTGGACATTGCAGTTCTCCGTTGTGGAAATCCGGCTGTGCGGGTAGATATTACGAAATCGAAGGGCGGGAAGCTCTCGCTTCGGACATTCAGCCGAGCCTTCCGGCGATGGAAGGCATTCCCGTTTTGTAGGATGTCCCGGCATGGACAAGACGACTTGCCCCGTCTGCGGGATGGACGACATCCTGGAGTCCCCGACGCGCTGGGAATGCTCCACCTGCGGCCATGAGTGGGAGCGCGCCCCCGAGCCCGAGGAAGCCGCCGGCCCGCGCGTGGTCAAGGACGCCAACGGCAACGCGCTAGCCGACGGAGACATCGTGACATTGATCAAGGACCTCCCGCTCAAAGGGTCGTCCCAGACCCTGAAGGTCGGGACCAAGTCCAAGCCCATCCGCCTGGTGGACGGCGACCACGAAATCACGTGCAAGATGGACGGCACCACCGTCTTTCTTAAAGCCTGCTTCGTGAGGAAGGCCTGACCCGTGGGCAAGCTGACTTTCGGGATCAACATCCGGCGCGCTCTCGCCGCAGCGCCGCGAGCGGCCGATATGGGCATGACCGACCCCGCCGAGGCGTTCCGACTCTATCTGTGGAGTCTGCAGAACAATTAGTCAGACGTGGCGGCGGCTTCCGTAGGTTCTGGAAGCGTACCGTCCTCCTTCCAATGGAAGGGCTTTCATTTTTTCCGTCCTGCCGTCATCCAGGCCACTTGCGCGGTCCGTCGTCACGGGTTAACATAAGCGGATGCTGACCCCCGGCGGCCTGAAACGGAAGAGCATCCTGGTACTCCTCGCGGCACTGGCGGTCGCCTGCTCGAAGCCCGACTCCGAATCGAAGCCGGTTCCCGTCGCGGAGGACGCCGCGCCGGCGGCTCCCGCGGCGGCCGCGCCGTCCAACGATGCCGCCCTGAACGAGTGCCTTGCTTCCGCCCTTCAGCTTGTTGAGAGCGCTCGTCTTGAGACCGCCGGATTCGGCGACAAGGTGGTGAATCTGACGACGCAGGGCGCTGAGGAGCAGGCACGGCTGGTACGATGGCGCTCCTGGGTGCCTCAATGGAAGAGTCGCGTGGAGAGCGCGAAAGCGTGTCTGCCGCCGCCCGCCCCGGCGACGGAGGCGCTCTACATGTGGGCCAATGGCGGCTATGAGATGCTGGCTGATCCGCCGAACCCAGGCGCCGGCGCCTTTGTCAACGGTCCCGACTCGGAGCCGTATCTGCCGAGCCGCTCGGCGCGCGAAGCATGGCTCAATGCGGCAAAATCTCGATTCGAGAAAGCCCAGTCCTTCGTGGGCCACGTCGCGAAGCCGCGCGCGGATCTGTGATCTTGATTCCTGGATATGATCGCCCCATGATGAAAGCGAGCGGGTGCGTGATGCTGGCGCGCGGCGACCACGAGATCTCGTCCGAGATGGACGGGGCCGCCGTCTTCCTGAAAGCCCGCTTCGCGGGCAAGGCCTGACCCATGGGCAAACTGACTTTCGGGATCAACGTCACGCTGGACGGCCGCTACGACCATCGCGATGCGGTTCCCGACGACGAGCTGTTCCGGTACTGGATCCGCCAGATGGACGCGGCGGGCGGGATGCTGTGGGGGCGGACCGTATACGAGCTCATGGAGAACTACTGGCCGGCGGTGGCCCGCGACCCGAAAGCGGCGCGACTGGACCGCGAATGGGCGCGCAAACTGGACGTCAAGCCCAAATACGTGGTCTCCGCCAAGCGACGCGACTACTCTTGGAGCAACACCCACCGGGTCGTAGGCGGCCTGGCCGGGGCGATCAAGGCCCTGAAGAAGCGCACGCCGCGCGGTCTGCTTCTCGGGAGCCCCAACCTCGCGACCCAGCTCCACCGGCTCGGCCTCATCGACGAGTACCTGTTCGTCGTCCGCCCGGTCGTGGCCGGACACGGGCCGGTTTTGTTCGCGGAGTGGCGGGCGTCGCCGCGGCTGGAGCTCGTCGAAGCCAAGCGCTTCAAGTCCGGCGTGATGGCGCTGCGTTATAGGCGAGGGTAGAAGCGCCCCCTCCGCCAGCAGGCCGAGCGGGCGCTAAGAGCGGGTAGATCTGTTGCGTGATGAGCGCGATGAGGCATATGCGCGGATGCCGAGCCGGGCGCGCATGATGAAGATCGACGTCTTAGGGAGAACGACATGCTGCATGCATTGATGATGACCGTCGCGCTCGCGTCCGTCGGGTATCCGCAGCCGGTCCAGCAGAAGCCCGCGGAAGGGATGCCGGCGCACGAGAAGGCGGAGGACAAGGCGAGGACCGTCCCGGGCGGCGCCAGCAAGGGCGTGGAGGCCTGCCACGCGGACATCGAGCGTTGGTGCAAAAAGATCAAGCCCGGGGACGGGCGCCTGGGAGCCTGTCTCAAAGCGAACGCCAAGAAGCTCTCCAAGCGCTGCAAGCGCTGGGCGTCGCATGGCGGCGCGGCTCACATGGATGAGGCCTTCGCGCGCGACATCGACGGAGCGCCTCCAGCGCCCGCGTCCGGGACGAAGTAGCTCCGAGCGGATCCTAACGGCGTCCTGTCATCCGCCGGACCTCCGGCGCCGACGGTCGAAGCCCTCCCGAGGGAGGGCTTCGTTTTTTTATACTCAGCGCATCCTGCGGGACGAACGGAGAGCCAGATGACGACGAAGCACCCGACGGCGACGCGCGAGCAGTGGCTGAAGGCGCGCATCAAGCTGCTGAAAGAGGAGAAGGCGCTGACGCGCAAGAGCGACGAGCTGGCGCGCAAGCGGCGGGCGCTGCCGTGGGTGCGGGTGGATAAGGAGTACCGCTTCGACACCGACGACGGCAAGGCCTCTCTGGCGGACCTGTTCCGCGGGCGCTCGCAGCTGCTCGTCTACCACTTCATGTTCGGGCCCGACTACAAGGCCGGCTGCCCGTCGTGCTCGGCGCTCGCCGACGGCTTCAACGGATTCGCCCCGCACCTGGCCGGGCACGACGTGATGCTTTGGGCCGTGTCCATCGCTCCGCTGGCGAAGCTGAAAGCCTTCAAACGGCGCATGGGCTGGACCTTCCCTTGGGCGTCCTCGAAGGGCGCGGCGTTCAACTACGACTTCAACGTCTCGTTCACCGAGGAGCAGCAGAGCTCAGGGGGCGCCGAGTACAACTTCCGTCCGATGCCCCGGGGCAAGGCGGACTCGGACCGGGCCGCGGGCGAGGTCTTGGACAAGATCGCCGCGCCCTCCGGCGTGGACTGGGCGGCTTATTCGCGGCAGGCCCCGGGACTCAGCGCGTTCGCGCTGCGGGACGGGGTGGTCTACCATACGTACTCCACGTACGCGCGGGGGCTGGACGTGCTCTGGGGCATGTACCAGTGGCTGGACCGCGCGCCGCTCGGGCGCAACGAGACGGGGTTCTGGCTCCGTCACCGCGACAAGTACGAAGACTGACGACCGCGGCTGCGCCCGCCCGCCTTAAGGGTAGGCCTTCAATAGCGCGGCGGCCGCGGCGTCTACGCGGGGGCGGAGGGCTTCCTTTTTCGGGGGATACGTCCTATACTTCCGCCCATGGATAAGACGCACCCGTCGGTCGTCGCGACGCTGCTGCTCGCCGCCGCGCTGAGCGCGGGCTGCGCGGCGCACATGATGGAGACGCATGGGGACAAGGTGAGCCTGTTCTCCCTGGGTCAGGAGCGGCCCGGGCGCGGCGGGGTCATCCGCTACCTGCGCAACGGCCCCGCCGTGATGTCGAACGCGCGGCGCGCCGACGCGGAGAAGCAGATGACGAAGTTCTGCGGCGGAGGCTACTCCGTCATCGAGGAAGGGCCCCGCAGCAAGTTCGGGGCGAGCATGCCCATCGGCGGCGGCGGGCTGGAGCTGGACCAATACCAGTACGTCCGGTTCGAGTGCGCTTCGCCGACCACGCCCTGACCCCATGGACCTGCCCGCCTTCGGCATCGACGCGGCCTCGGACGGCCGCCGCGACCGCACCTCCAACTGGCAGACGGAGGTGCTCCTCGCCTACTGCGCGCTGGCGCGTCCCGCCGCCGGCGGCTGCGGCTGGTGCGGGGGCGAGCTGCCCGCGCGGCGCAAGCGCTGGTGCGCTCAGAAGTGCGCGGACGACTTCTGGCGCAACCACTGGTGGACGATGGCCCGGCGGGAGGCCAAGAAGCGCGACCGGCGGCGCTGCGTGCGCTGCGGCCACGCCCCGGCCAAGCGCCCCTCCGGAGGCGGCCCCGCGCTGAGCGCCTGGCGGGCGGCCCGGTCCAAGGACCGTCTGGAGGTCAATCACCGCGCGGCCTGCGAGGGCCGGCACGCTTCCTTGAGCTGCTCGCATCATCTCGACAGCCTCGAGACGCTCTGCGTCCCCTGCCACGCGGAGCACACGCGGGGGCTGCCGCGCTGACCGGCTTCTAGGGCAGGTCGATCGAGAGCTCCTCGAGGTCGGGACGCAGCTTGTCGTACGCCGTCCGCGCGAGCACGGCATCATCTGCGGGTCGGGCGGGTGCTGCTCGGCGAGACTTTTCGATGACGCTTTCTTGAACGGGGCGCGCGGCGGCTAGCGCGGGAGCCGGACCATCGCCAGGCTCACCCAGACGGCGAAGCTGAAATACATGGTGAGCCAGGCGACCTCTTCTTTCCAATCCTCCCAGCGCCGGGTGACGACCCGCCGGCTCCAGGCGTCGCGCAGCCCCGCCATGAGAGGAAGATAGGACGCGCCCGCGGCGCGGCCGGCCCGCCAGCGGCGGACGTACATCGGCACGTCGACGCAGACCATGAAGGCGACGAAGCCCGCGGCGAGGACGGCGCCCAGGGCGGCGAAGGGCTTGAGCGCGGGTGGCGCATGCGGGTACGCCAGTGCCATGCACAGCCCGGAGCCGGCGTGGGTGACGGTCCAGAGCGATTCCTCGACGGCGTGCCCGCCGTGGTTCAAGGTCGCCACGCTGTACCAGCAGAACACCTGGGCCGCCGCGAGCAGCGGCACGACGAGCGCGGCGTACGCCGCGATGCCGGACAGGCCGGCTTGGACGGAGACCTCGCGCAGAGCCAGGGCGACCTGGGCGGCGAAGCAGACCTCGGCGACGGTCGCAAGCGAGCGCCCGATGAACACGCACGACAGCCGGTGGTCGACCAGCACGAAGCGCTCCAGGTCGATGCGCGGCAGGAACGAGCGGAACGCGCAGACGGCCGTGAAGACGCCGCACAACAGCCACTGGCGCGTCCCGTAGGCGTCGACGGCCTGCCCGCGAGAGGAGAGCCAGAGAGCGAGGTTGAGGACGGCGGCGCCTCCGAGCACGAGGCGCCATAGCGCGACTTTCGCGGCGTCGGACATGTGCGTCACCTCTTCAGTACGGTCCAGCCGTCCTTCTCGAAGACGGTCTGAAAGCCCTCCGCGCGCTTCTCGTCCATGCAAGCCGCTACCTCCCGGTACGACGACGGGTAAGCGTTCAACTCGCGGTTCGCCACGAAGTAGTCCGCGCGTATGCGGCCGCAATCGTCGTTATCGAGGGAGAAGACCGTCTCACGCAGCGCCAGGTGAGGGGCGATGGAGCTTTGGGTCAGTACCGCGGCCTCCGGCGGGACCAGCGCGAGGGCCTGCGCGCCGGTCCGCTCCGTCTCGTTGAAGCGCCAGAAGTCCGCGCTCGCGGCGTCCTTCCAGCGGGTGAGCCGCGGGATGAGCGCGAGGTTGACGCCGAGGATCAGCCAGGGGACGAAGGAAGGCGCTTTGAACCGCGACATGCCGTCCGCGCAGGCCATGACCAGCAGCGGGCACAGGAAGGCGGAGTAGTGGGTCTCGAAGGACCACATGTTCGGGTTGGAGGTCAGCGTCTTCACGGCCAGCAGCGGCAGCAGCAAGAGGGTCAGACGCGAGAGGAGCGGCAGGAACAGGAAGGGGCCGAGCAGCAGCAGGTAGGCCTGGAGCTTCCCCCGCTCGGAGAAGAGCAGGCCGAGGACCTTCAGGGGCTCCGTCAGGACGGCGACGACGGCCGCGGCGGGCGTCGGGCCCAGGCCCGGATAGAGCCACTCGGGGGCGAAGGTCGTTCCAGCGCGTAGACGCGGGATGAGGACCATCACCTGCAGGTAGAAGGCCGCCGTGCCCGCGGCGAAGAGCGCGAGACCCAGCCTGCGCCGGCCGTCGAGGAGGGCCAGGAGGCCGAAGAAGGAGACCAGGACGGACAGTTCCTCCTTCACCAGCAGCAGCGCGAGGACGGCCGCGCAGGCCCGGCCCCAGTCCTTGCGGTCGACGAGGTAGACGGCCCAGGCGATGAGGGGCACGGCGAAGGCGTCCGGATGGAAGTCCGTCCAGACGACGTTCTGCGTCCCCCAGAAGACGGCGAACGACGCCGTCAACAGGTAGGCCGAAGCGCGGCTTCCCTTCCGCTCGCAGTAAAGGAAGATGGGGACGCAGGCCGACGCGATGAGGACGACCTGAGCGACCAGCAAGGTCTCCGCGCGCGGCGCGACCCACAGCAGCGGCGCGAGCGCGGCCAGGATGGGGCTGAAGTGGTCGCCCAGCGCGTTGGGGAGGCCGAGCTGGGTGCAGGCCGGCGCGCGCCAGCGGGCGTAGTTCCACGCCATCTGGACGAAGTTCCCGAAGTCGATGGCGTTGGACTGGAAATGCCGGTGCTTCATGACCGAAAGGACCGAGTAGACCGCGGTCATGACGCCGATGAAGGCGACGAGAGGCTTCTCCCGCCGCCAGAGCTCCGTCATCGCGCTCAGTCGCCCTTGCGCACGAGCCGCCAGGGACGCTTCTTGAGGTCGGCGGTGAGGGCTTCCAGGTTGCCCATGATGACGGGCAGCTTGGCCAGGGACTCGTCCATGTTCTTGATGGAGCGGTCGATCTCGGGGCCGCGGTCGGAGAGGACCTTGCCCGACGCGCTCATGAGCGACTTGAGCGCGGCGCGGTTCTCCTCCATCATGGCGTTGGTCGTGACCAAGGTCCGGCGCAGCTCCACCATGGCGCCGCGCGCCTCGCGCACCGCCATGGCGGCGTCCTCGGCGGTCCCGCGCTCGGAGAAGCGGCGCACCACGGTGCGGGCCTCGCCCAGCACGTCGTTAGCCTTGGCCATGAGGTCGGGCTCCAGCTCCACGGGCAGGACGGTGCCGGCGGGCACGGCGACGTCGCTAGCCTCCTCGGGGGCCTCGAGGTCGAGGTAGCGCCCGCCGGTGAAGCCCTTGGCGCGGACCATGACCTTCGTGCCCGGGGGCAGGCGGATGTCGCGCTTGACGGTGAAGCGCACGACGAAGCGGAACCGCGGCGCGTAGACGACGGAGACCTGCGACACCTCGCCCGCCTTATAGCCGCGGTAGAGCACCTCGGCGCCGCGGTCGATGCCGGCGATCTGCGCCAGCTCGATGGAGAGGGGGTAGCTCTTGGTCAGGAAGCGGCCGGCGTTCACCGCGACCAGCGCCGCGATGAAGGCGGCGGCGGCCAGCACGATGAAGGCTCCGACGGCGGCGTCGTTCTTCTCGAAATCCATGTCTCTCCTTACGACAGGTACATCTTCACGTCGGGATCGGGGTCGGCGAGCAAGGCGGCGCGGTCGGCGAACACGCGCGTGACGCTGCCCTGGATGATGCGGTAGCGGCTGGCCCAGTCGAGGTACGGGCCGGGGTTTCCGGTGCCCAGCACCGCGGCCGCCCGGCCTTCCTTCTTGATGCGGTCGAGCACGCCGCGCACGGCGGCCGTGCCGTGCGCGTCCATCTCGTCGAAGGGGCTCTCGAGCACGTAGAGCAGGGGGTCGCAGAGCAACGCGCGCGCGAGCTGCGCCATGCGGCGCGCCGCCATCGGCGCCGCGGCCGGGCGCAGGGACGCCTGCTTCTCGACGCCCAGTTCGCCCAGCAGGCGCAGGCCGCGCTTGCGCGCCTCGGCCGGGTCCAGGAGGCGGTGGTAGAGCGCGGGCAGGACCACGTTCTCGAGCAAGGAGGCGTTGTTGAGCAGGCCGCCCTCGCGCGGCACCCAGCCCACGGGGCAGGGACGCCCGCCGTCGGCGAAGAGGACCTCGCCCGCCGCCGGGGGCAGCACGCCGGCGAAGGTCTTGAGCAAAGCGCGCTTGCCGGAGCCCGAGGAGCCGAACACCACCACGCGCTCGCCCGCGTCCAGCGTGAGGTCGATGCCCGTGAGCACGGCCGGCCCGCCGTCGGCGACGCTGACGCTCTTGAACTCGATCAGGCTCATAGCAGGAAGGACAGGGCGAGGGCCGCGTCGAGGACGAAGACGGCCGCCAGCGAGGCGACCACGCCCCGCGTGACGGCCTGCGGCAGTTCGGTGGGGGAGCGGCGCACCAGCAGGCCGTTGTAGCAGGAGAACGCGGCGATGGACGTGCCGAAGAGGACGGCCTTGGCCGCGGTGAGCGCGAAGTCCCCGTTGGTCATGGCGGCGCGCACCTTGGCCGCGACCATGGGCGCGGAGAGGTCCCGCACCGCGGAGGCGATGAGGGCGCCGCCGAGCAGGCCGGCGGCGTCGAAGAGCACGATGAGCCCGAAGAGCGCGACCACGGTGCCGAGCACGCGCGGCAGCAGCACGAAGGCGGCGGGGTCGACGCGGTAGGCCTGCAGGGCGTCGAACTGCCCTCCCAGGCGCATGGTGCCGATCTCCGCGGCCATGGCGGTGCCCGAGCGGGCGATGACCACGATGGCCGCGATGAGCGGGCCCATCTCGCGCACGACGATGGTGACCAGGAGGTTGCCCATGAGGTCGTCGGCCAGGCCGGTGAGCAGGCGCACGAACTCCAGGATGCCGACCGCGCCGATGGCGGCGGCCATGACGGCGACGAGGGGAGCGGCGTGCAGCCCGGTGAAGAGCACCTGGGAGGAGGCCGTCTTGGCCGTCATGCGGAGGTTGCCCTTGCGCAGGCCTGCGCCGGCGGCCGCGACGGCGCCCAGGAGGCGGGCGAAGCGTCCGACGTGCATGAACTGGGCGTGCGCGCGCCGCCCGACGAAGACCAGCGCGCGGCGGGCCCGCGTCATAGGCCGGCCGCTTCGCGCAGCGCTCGGTCGACGTCGGCGGGCTCCATCGGCTTGCGCAGGACGGCCCGAGCGCCGAGGAGCTTGGCGTCGCCGTCGAAGTCGTCGTCGTTGTAGCCGGTCATGAGCAGGATGGGGGCCTTCGTCAGTTTGACCAGCTTCGGCAGCGCCATCATGCCCGTCGCGCCCGTCAGCACGTTGTCCAGCAGGACGGCCGTGAAGCTCTCGCGCTCCGCGAGGACGAGGGCGTCCTCGGCGCTGTCCGCGGTCACGACCTCCCAGCCGGTGAGGCGGAGGTAGCGCGCGAACACCTCGCGGATGTCGGGCTCGTCGTCAACGAGCAGCAGGCGGGGGCGGGGCTCAGGCATGGGGGGCGTCCAGCACCTCGCGCAGGCGCGCGGTGAACTGCTCCGGCTCGAAGGGCTTGGTGATGAGCGGCAGGCGCCGGCTGCGGATCAGGCTCTCCGCCTCCCCGGTGACGCGGCCGCTCATGAACAGGACCTTGAGGCCGGGGCGCTTCTCGGCGAGGCGCAGGTAGGCCTCGGCCCCGCCCAGCTTCGGCATCACGAAGTCGAGCAGGAGCGCGTCGACCTTCCCGCCCTGCTGCTCATAGATGCGGCAGGCCTCCTGGCCGTCGGCCGCCGTCAGCACGCGGTAGCCTTTGGCCCGCAGCGAGCGCGCCAGCGACTCGCGGATGTCCGTCTCGTCGTCGGCCAGGAGCACGGTCTCGCGGCCGCCCGGGGCGGGCGTGGGCGGCGGGCCCTGGTCGGGCGTCTTGTCCGCCACCACGGCGGGGAAGAAGAGGTGGAAGCCGGCGCCGCGCCCGTCGACGCCCGCGCGCACGTCGATGACGCCGCCGTGCTCGGTCATGATGCCGTACACGATGGAGAGGCCGAGCCCGTTGCCCGCCTTCTTCGTGGTGAAGAACGGCTCGAAGAGCTTGGGCTTGACCGCGTCCGGGATGCCGGGACCCGTGTCCGAGACGCTGAGGACCGCGTAGAGGCCCGGCTTGAGGCGGCCGTGAGAGAGCGGCCTCTCCTCCTCCGCGCGGTGGGAGTAGGTCGCGATGACGACGCGGCCCGCGCCCTCCATGGCATCGCGCGCGTTCAGGCACAGGTTCAGCAGGATCTGCTCGACGTGGCTGGGGGCGGCCATGACGCGGGGGAGCGGCTCCGTCGTCAGGGCCGCCTCGAGCTTGACGCCGCCGTTGAGGGCCATCTCCAGCATCCGCTTCGCGGCCTCGACCGTCACGTTTAGGCTCGCCGGCTCCTTGCGGGAGTCCGAGCTGCGTCTGAACGCGAGCAGCCGGCCGAGGGTCTCGCCGCCGGCGGCCCGAAG
>CAZTZW010000043.1:0-12495 GCA_964618085.1 uncultured Elusimicrobia bacterium | reverse complement strand
CTTGGTGATGTCGACGGCCCTGCGCGGCAAGGCCCCGTACAAGGCCGTCCTCACGCACGGCTTCGTGCTCGACGAGAAGGGCCGCGCGATGCACAAGTCCACCGGCAACGTCGTGGCCCCGCAGGAGATGATCTCGAAGTACGGCGCCGACGTGCTCCGCCTGTGGGTCGCGCTCTCCGACTACAACGACGACGTGCGCATCTCCGACAAGCTCATGGAGGTGCCCGTCGAGGCCTACCGCCGCGTGCGCAACACGCTGCGCTACGCGCTCGGCAACCTCGCCGACTTCGCGCCGGCCCACGCCGTCCCCTACGAGAAGCTGCCGGAGCTCGAGCGCTACCTGCTCCACCGGCTGGCCCTTCTTGAGAAAGACGTCTTGGACGATTACCGCGAGTACCGCTACCGCTCCGCGGCCCGCCGTCTCGTGGACTTCTGCGGCTTCGACCTCTCGGCGCTCTACCTCGACTGCACGATTGAGCGCATGTACTCCTTCCGCGAGGGCTCGCTCGCGCGGCGCGCCGCCGAGACCGTCGAGGCCGAGGTCGTCCGCCGCCTGTGCGCCTTGCTCTCGCCCATCCTCTCCTTCACCGCGGAGGAGGCCTGGCGCCACCTGCCGCACAAGCCCGCCGAGAGCGTCTTCCTGTGGGACCTGCCCAAACCCGACGCGCGCTGGCACGACGCCGTCCTGGCCGGCCGCTGGGCCCAGGCGCTGGCCCTGCGCGAGCGCGCTCAGAAGAAGCTCGAGGAGGCGCGGACCGCCAAGCTCATCGGCAAGTCCTCGGAGGCGAAGCTGACCTTGCCGGGTTCTCCCACGGACCACGCGGGCGTGGACCTCGCCGAGCTGCTGCTGGTCTCCGAGGTCGCCTTCGGCGGGGACGACGTCGTCGTCTCGCGCGCCGCCGGGACCAAGTGCCCGCGCTGCTGGCGCTGGCAGAGCGACGTCGGCTCCAACCCCTCCCAGCCCGAGCTATGCGGCCGCTGCGCTTCCCAGTTGTCGTAAGCCTGCTCGCCCTGGACCGGGCGACCAAGCTCTGGGCCATGCGCGAGCTGCAGCCGCGCGGGACCATCCCGCTCCTGCCCTTCTTCGACCTGACCTACGTCGAGAACACCGGGGCGGCCTTCGGCATGGGCCGCGGGGCCAACGGCTTCTTCGTCTTCGTGGCGCTCGGCCTGACCGTCGCGCTCGTCTGGATGATGCGCAAGTGGCCGCTCGACAAGCTCTTCCTGCAGTGGGGGGGCCTGCTCGTGGTCTCGGGCGCCGTGGGCAACCTATACGACCGGGTCGCCTACTCCTACGTGGTGGACTTCCTGCACCTGCACCATTGGCCCGTGTTCAACGTGGCCGACTCGTGCATCTCGGTGGGGGCCTGCCTGCTCGCGTGGGGGCTGAAGGACGAGGACGCCGCGCCCAAGACGAAGTCCGCTTAGGACTGGTCGACCTTCGTCATGCCCCAGGCGACCCCGCCGAAGGCGGCGGCGGCCACGAGCATCCCCAGCGGTCCGCCCAAGGTCCAGCCGACGATGGCGCCCAGGATGGCGCCCTTGCCGGCGTTGAGCAGGGGGTTGTACTCGATGAGGGGCTTCTTCGCGGGCGGCGCGGGAGAGGGCGTGGGCAGGCCCGTGGTCAGGGCGGCGTTGTTGCGCAGGGCGGCCCGGCGCTGCTCCTCGGCGGCGATCTGCTCCGGGGTGAGCGCGGGCTGCCGGCTCGGGTCGCCCGCGTAGACCGGCGTCGCTTCGGCCAGGACGCGCGTGCCGTCGTAGACGCGCGAGGTGTCCACCGCGGTGCGCGCCTGCGTGCGGGCGCCGGAGGCCGAAGCCTTCACGGCGGCTCCGAGGAGCACTGCGGCGATGAGGGCGAGTCGCGCGTTCATACCCTCAGCATAACCCGCCCCGACGGGAGCGGGAAAGAGGCTTTGGGCCCCGTCCCACTTGGGCCCTTCGGCCCGGCGGCCGCGCGTCAGGACTGCTGGACCTTGGTCATGCCCCACGCCACGCCGCCGAACACCGCGGCGCCGACGAGCATGCCGAGCGGCCCGCCCAGAGTGAAGCCTACAATAGCGCCCAGGATGGCGCCCTTGCCGGCGTTGAGGAGCGGGTTCCACGTGATGAGCGGGTCCTTCTTCTCATCCTTCTTGGGGTCGGGCGTCGGGAGGCCGGTGGGCCCGGTCAGGTTGGCGTTGGTGTTGGGCGGGGCGGGCGGGGTGACGACGCCCGTCGTGGGAGGGTCGTTGGGGCGCTGGACGACGCGCTCGAGCTGGGCGCACTTGGCGACGATGTCCGCGGGCCACGAGTAGCGGGTGCGAGGCGGCGCCGGCGGCACCGCGCCGTCCATGACGCGGGTGCGGGCGTTGTCCGTGCGCAGCTCTTCCTGGCGCATGCCGAGCTCGTCCATGGCGCTCGGAGCCGTCTGCTCGCCGACGGGAACGCTCGCGGCGGGGGCGGCGTTCTCCTCCTTCATCTTGGCGCAGATGCGGCGCATCCCGGCCTCGTCGAGCTTGGCGAAATCCTCGGGCGTGGGGTGGTCGGCCAGCCACTGGCGGGCGCGGCGGATGGCCTCGGGGCGGCGCGCCTCGTTGCCGGGCTTCATGGCGTCCTCGTACGCCGCCGCGAGGTCGGGGGCGTGCTGCCGCAGGCGGGCGAGCTCCGCGGGGGTGAGCTGCGCGGTGCTCAGAGGCGGCTGGGTCACCACGGGCGCGGGGCGCTCGGCGGCGGGGGGGACCTCGGGGCGGTATTTCTTCGCGAGCTGCCAGCGGCCGACGTGGTCCTCGGAGCGCAGGGCGGCCAGAGCGGCCTTGTACTCGTCGTGCAGGGCCTTGCCGGTCTTGGCCGTGGTCACCGCGCCCTTGGGGGCGGCGGCGAGGCGTGCCAGCTCGTCGTCGCTGAGGGCGACCTCGGCGACGCGGTTCTTGGAGCCGTACTTCTCGCCGACCAGGAGGCTCAGGACGGTGACCAGGCCGGTCGCGCGCTCGTCGCCGCGCTTGGAGACGGCCTCGTCGTAGAGCTGCTTGAACGTCTTGCCGGAGCCCGGGCCGGTGGTGCGCATGTTGGCCGAGATCTTCGCGCGCGCGGCCTGCGTCGCGGTCCGGCAGCCCGGGGTGTCCTCGGGCTTGGGGCAGCCGGTGCGGTAGGCCCCGAACTCGGAGAAGCTGAGCCAGTCGGCCTCCTTCTCCTTCCAGGGCTCGCCCGCCACGTCGACCTTGCCGTCGCCGAACAGGTGCCAATCGAGGGTGTTGCGGTTGTCGGTCTTCCCGGGGTGGTTCACGACGGGAGCGGGCGTGGCCGCGGCGCGGGCGGTGACCTTCACGTGGCCGGGGCGGGGGCCCGTCAGGACGCGGTTGGGCGTCTCGTCGGCCTCGATGGGAAGATAGGGGCGCTTGCCGAGCATGAGCTTGCCGTTGTTGACCGACACCTCGACCTTCTTCTTGTACAGGCGGGTCAGGTAGGTCTTGCCGGCCTCGGTCCTGGTCGCGTCGTCGCCGATGACGTTCCAGTCCACGCAGGTCAGCGACTCAGGGCCGTTGTCGCGCATGATGAGCTGGGTCAGCGTCTTCGTCCCGTCGAGGTCCGGGTGGTAGCACCAGAAATCGCCGGAGAGCATGCCGTTGGGCGCCGGGGTGAGGGGGCCGGCGGGGGCTATGAGGGAGATCGGCGCCGTGGCGACGGCCTTGCCCTTCACCTTGGACCAGTTGATGAGCGGCGTGATCTTCTCTTCCCACACGCTGTCGGCGATGGGGCCGCGGCGGGGCGCGACGGGCGAGGCGGGGGTGGAGCGGCCGAGATAGGCGAAGGCCACGCTGTAGGCGATGTAGAGTGAGGACCCGGTCGGGATGGTCTCGATGCAGCGCTCGTTGATGGTGCAGGCGCGCACGTCGTGGGACTTGTCGCCGTCGGTCAGCTTCGCGGTGCGGTTGACGGCGCCGGGCTCCTTGACGAGGCTGACGGTGCCGGAGAAGGGCTCGAGCAGGCCGCTGTAGCGCGTGCCGTTGTCGTGCTGGAGGGTCTTGATGACGTAGGCGGGCACGGTCCCCTCGGGCGGGAGCGCCGGGGTGCGGGGGACGAGGACCACCTGGTAGGGGTTGTTGTTGCGGCCGTAGCGGAACACGAGGAAGTGCGAGTGCAGGCCGCCCGCCGCCAGGGCCGGGGTCCGCGTGTCGCCGCCGGCGAGGCTCGTGGAGACGTCGGCGGTCTTGGTCACGGAGAAGTGGTCGCCGCCGCGGCACTCGGGGATGACGTTGAAGCGCTGCTTGGCGTAGTAGCTCTTGGACCCGGACTTGAGCTTCAGGTTGGAGCCGTCCACGACGAGCTGGCCGAACAAGGTCGCCTCGCGCTCGCAGGCGCGGCCGCCCGCGGCGGTCACGAGCTTCTCAGGGCTGACGCGCTTCCAGAAATAGCAGTCGGTCTTGATCTCGGGGTGGGCGCCGATGGCCGCGGCGATGGGAGCGTTCGCGGCCTGGAGATTGGGGTGCATGCACTGCAGCGTGGTGGTCGCGCCCTGGTCGGCGGGGTCGAGGCTGACGTCCACGTAGCGCCACTGATAGGCCTTCGTGACGTCGGCGGCCGCGGCCGTGGAGGCCATAGCGGCGAGCAGAAGGGAGGGGAGGAGGGGGGATTTCATGAGGAGGGGGCCTCTCACGTTCCTATATAGTTCCAATGGGCGTCAAAAGACAGCATAACCCCGAAAGCCCATACCCGCAAGCCCCCTCTTCGGCCCAGCAGGGTATAGGTCTTAAGACCTATCCAGCAGGCCGACGAGCTCGACGTGGGACGTCTGGGGGAACAGGTCCACCGGCTGGACGCTCTTGAGCTTGTAGCCGGACTGGACGAGGTACTTGGCGTCGCGGGCGAAGGTGGCCGGGTCGCAGGAGACGTAGACCACGCGCTTGATCTTGCGTTCGGTGAGGAAGCGGCGCACGGGCTGGGACAGGCCGATGCGGGGCGGGTCGACGACCACGCAGGTCCCCTCGGGTATCTCGCCGGCGACGCGCGGGAGCGCGGCCTCGGCGCGGCCGCTGGTGAAGCGGACGTTCTTGACCTTGTTGCGCTCGGCGTTGCGCCAGGCGTCCTTGACCGCGTCGTGGTTCTCCTCGACGCCGATGCACTTGGGGAACACGTCGGACATCCAGAGGGTGAGCGTGCCCACGCCGCAGTACAGGTCGAGGCCCATGGGCCAGCGCTTGCCGCCTTCCTTCACGGCCGCTTTGGCCGCGTTGTAGAGCACCTCGGCGGCGGGCGTGTTGACCTGGAGGAAGGCCCCGGGCGAGACGGCGAAGTGGAACTTGCCGATGGTCTCCTCGATCTCGCGGGCGCCCCAGACGCGCTTCCACTCCGGTCCGAGCACGACCGAGGTCTGCTCCTGCTGGACGTTCTGGTGGATGCCGATGATCTCGGGATGCTGGGCGCGCAGCTCGGCGGCGAAGGACTCCCGGTCCGGGAACTCCTTGCGCGTCACCACGAGCCCGACGAGGGCCTGCCCCTCGGCGTTGGTGCGGATGTAGAGGTGGCGCAGCCAGCCCTTGCCGGTGCGGCCGTCGTAGAGCGTCCAGCGGCGTTCCTTGACCAGGCGCTTGACCGTCAGCGCGATCTGCACCGACAGCTCGGGCTGGATGGGGCACTCGCGCAGGTCGACGATCTGCCGCGAGCCCGCGGAGAAGAAGCCCATCTGCGGGCGGCCCGGCTCGCCGAAGAAGGGCATCTGCACCTTGTTGCGATACGCCCAAGGCTTGGGCGAGGGGAGGGTCTTGCCCACCTCGACGCCCTTGAGCCCGCCGATGCGCTCGATGCAGTCGACCACGACCGCGCGCTTGTGCTCCAGCTGCGCCTCGTAGGCCAGGTGCTGCCAGTCGCAGCCGCCGCAGAACGGCCCGACGCGGGAGGGCGCGGCATGATGCGGGCAGGGCGGGTCCACGCGCTGGGGGCCCGTGGAGAGTATCTTGATGACCTTGCCGCGGGCGAAAGAGGACTTCGCCTCGACGATCTCGACCTGCGCCGTGTCGCCCGGCACCGTCTGCGGCACGAAGATGACGCGCGGCGACCCTTCCGCCCTCGCGATGCCCTCGCCCGTCGGAGCGAGCTTGTCCACCTTGACCGTCAGTATCTCGCCCATGGCCTACATTCTAGCAAGTCGCGGGGGGCGGCGGGCTCGAGTCCGCGGGAAGCGCGCCGTCAACGCCCGTTGAAGCCCACGCACAGCGAGGCCGTCTGGGCGTTCGGATTGCCGTGGCGCACCACGGCCTCGCACTGGGCGGTCGTGGTGCGATAGGTCGAGCCGGGGGGATAGAAGCAGGTCGCCTGCGCGGAGTAGATGACGTCGGTGGCGTCGTAGGCGCGCCAGGAGGCGTCGTGGGCCAGCGGATTGACCATCGGCGCGCCCGCCGCGTGTAATGTCTCGTGGAAGACGATAGACGGGAAGCTCATGCCGTTGACCGCCCGGCAATTGACCACGTCCTCGAGGGCGATGGTCTCCCAGCGCTCGCCCATCGTGCTGGTGCGCTTGAAGCCGTCGGGGCCGTGCGTGCCGCGGTAGCGGTGTGAGGCGCCGGTCACCGCGCAGCCCTTGCCGCCGCCGCAGGTGATGAGCACGCGGCCCGATGAGACCTTCGCGGCGACCTCGCTGGCCCAGCGCGGGTTGTACTTGCCCAGGCAGGCCTCACGTCCGGTCCGGCCGCTGGGGTCGATCCGCTTCCAGGCCTCCTCGAGGATGGAGACGACGTTCTCGCCGGCGAAGCGGTTGAAGCAGGACTCGTGCACCACCCAGCCGCGGGGGTGGCGCAGCAAGGTCCCCGACATGTTCTCCAGGTCGGAGGTCATCAGACAGCCGCCGGCCGGGGGCAGGCGGCCCGCCTCGCAGGCGGGCAACCCCGCCGCGACGGGCGGCGCGCGTCCGACCTCGGGGCGCGCTTTGAAGCCTTCCAGAGACTTCCGCAACTGCGTCATGTCATCAGCGCGGACGGGCAAGCTGAGAGTCAGGCACAAGAACGTAGGGTAGAGCGCCTTCATGCTCCCCAGTATAGCCCCGGTCCGCCAGCGCGCAAGGGAGGCGGCTGACGATGAGTGGTCATTGATCAGGCCTCATCCGATCTGAGAAAACACGCCTTCACCACGGAAACGATGGTGCCGCATAGGCCCAGAATGGAAAGACCTGCGCCGGGGATCGCGATGAACGAGAGCGACTCTTTGGCGGCGCCCGTGTTCCCGATGCCGGGAGCCGTAAGCCCGGCGAACAACCAGAACAGCGAGTATAGAAGCGCTCCCGAGCCGAAGGCCAAAGCGCTCGATTGCGCGAGCGCCCCCAGGCGGCAGAGGAGGATGAGAGTCGCGATCGACGCGAGAGCCGCCGTCCCGATCGCGCCTCCATGCATGTGAGCCCTCTGCAGGTATTCCCATGATTTCTTCACGACGGCATCCTTCGCGCCGACATCTCCCTTGTATACCGTCTCCAGAACGGCGGATCCGGAATCGTCGAGACGCTTCTTGATCGAAGTCTCGACGGCGCCAAAGGCGCCGCCAAGGGCGAAGCCGAACAGGATCGCCAGAAGCGAGAGGCAAACTCCCGCCGCGATCGGTTTTGGGATCGGTCCCGTCTGTACGCTCACCATTCATGACCTCCGTGCCCGTCGGCTGAAGCGCATAGTCGCCGAATCGGTTCGCACCGTGGGCGCAACAACCGTGCCGCTGCCATGTCGGGATTGTAATCGGAAAACCAAGGCTTTGCCATCCCGCGGGGGATACGCGGGGGCGGCACGGGCGGGCGGACCGCGCATTTTTATAGAATCAAGGCGTGAAGACCGGTCGTCTGCTGCTCGCCGCCTCTCTGCTGACCGCCTGCGTTCCTTATGAAGGCGTGCTGCCTGACGACGGGCGCGGCCGTTCATATACCGAGATCGGGCAGATATTCCCGGAGCTCGACCCCGGCGCCCAGGAGCTGGCCTCTCTCCACTTCAAGGTGAAGGCGTACGGCATCTCCCAGACCCGCACCTACGCCGACCTCTCCGAGTCGCTCTACAACCGCATCATGACGGACACGGGGCTGTACTCCTTCCGGCCGCGCGAGCTGTACCGCATCGTGGTGTACGGGACGCAGGACGAGTACCGCAAGAAGACGGGTCAGCCGGAGTGGTCGGGCGGCGTGGCCGTCGGCAACGCGCTCTACACTTTCGATTCGCCGAACATCGAGGGCGTGCTCGCCCACGAGATGACGCATCTCATCTGGTTCGAGTACATGGGCGTGATGCGGGGGAACCAGGACCATCGCTGGGTCAACGAAGGGCTCGCGGTCTATCAGGAAGCCAAGTCGCGCGGGGCCAAGAACCAGGCGGACATTTTCGCGACCTTGCGCGGCAACCTCCGCGCCCAACCCTTGCCGATGGAGTCGATGCTGAGGTTGGTGCCCGCGACCGAGCGCGCTTACGAGGTCAGCCTCTGGTACGCGCAGGCCGAGAGCATGACGCGCTTCATGATCGAGCGCGGCGGGCGCATCGGGTACTCGCAGTTCCTCACCGCGCTCAAGGAAGGGAAGAACTTCGATCAGGCCATCGCGACCGGCTTCCCCGGGCAGTGGATGAACCTGGCCGACCTCGAGACCGCCTGGAAGCGGAGCCTCCTCTGAGCCCCACCCAGTTCCCGCTGCGCAAGATCGTGCTGCCGGTCCACGGCATGCACTGCGCGTCCTGCGTGGCCAAGATCGAGGCGGCGGTGAGCAAGGTCGCGGGCGTGGAGGAGGTCGGCGTCGACCTGCCCTCGCGCACCGTCACCGTGTCGGGGAACATCGACGTGAAGGCCGTGCGGCGCGCGGTCGAGAAGGCGGGCTACGACGTTCTGGGCCAGTCGACGACGCGCGTCGCGGCCGAATCCATCTCGTTGCTGTCGCAGCAGACCGAGCAGGGCCGCTTGATGACGCGGCTCCAGGCGGCGGTCGTGTTCTCCGTGCCGCTGATGCTCTCGCATTACCTGGACCTGTCGCCCTACACCGCTTTGCTGCTGGCCGTGCCCGTGATCGTGTGGGGCGGCTGGCATTTTCACGAAGGACTCGCCCGCTCCATCCTGCGCCGCAAGGCGGACATGGACGCCTTGGTCTCGCTGTCGACCTGGTCCGCTTTCATCTACAGCGCCGCCGTCGTGCTGCTGCCCGAGATGTTCCCGCCCGAGGCGCGCCGCACGCAATGGGACGCCGTCAGCGGCCTGGTGGTGTTCGTCACGCTCGGCCGCTGGCTCGAGGCGCAGACGCGGGGCAAGACCAACGAGGCGGTGGTCAAGCTCATGCGCATGGCGCCCAAGACCGCGCGCGTCGTGCGCAAGGGCGTGGAGGTCGTCGCGCCCCTGGCCGAGGTGGCGGTGGGGGAGACCGTCCTGGTCCGTCCCGGCGAGCAGATCGGCACCGACGCCGAGGTCTTGGAGGGCCGGTCCACCGTCGATGAGTCCCTCATGACCGGCGAGAGCATGCCCGTCGAGAAGGCTCCGGGCTCGCGCGTGTGGGGCGGGACGATGAACAAGCACGGCGCGTTGACCTTGAAGGTCACGCGCGCGGGCGATGAATCGGCCCTCGCCCGAATCGTCGAGGCCGTCCGGTCCTCCCAGGCCACCAAGCCCAAGATCCAGCGCGTCGTCGACCGCGTCGCCTCGTGGTTCGTGCCCGCCGTGTTCGTCCTCGCCGGCCTCGTGGCCTACACCTGGCTGCGCTACGGCGGACCGGGCGGCATCGTGATGGCGTTGACCACCTTCGTGGCGGTGCTGGCCACCGCCTGCCCGTGCGCCTTGGGCCTCGCCACTCCGCTGGCCGTCGTCGCGGGCATGGGCCGCGCGGCGGGGATGGGCGTGTTCATCCGCAACGCCGAGATATTGGAGGAGGTGGGCCGGCTGGACGTCGTACTGTTCGATAAGACCGGGACGCTGACGGAAGGCAAGCCGCGCGTGGCGGGGACGACGGTGCTGGAGGGCAGCGAGAAGGACCTGCTCGCGCTCGCGCTGGCGTGCGAGGAGCGCTCCGAGCATCCCTTTTCGGCGGCCATCCGCGCCTACGCGGCCGAGAAGGGCGTCGCCGCCGAGCCCGTCGAGTCCTTCGAGGCCCTGCCCGGGCGCGGCGTGCTCGTGCGGTCCCGGGGCCGCGTCGCGCGGGCCGGCAGCCTCCTGTGGCTGAAGGAGGAAGGCGTGCGCGTCCCCGCCGAGCGCGCGTCCCAGTTCTCCGAGGCCTCGTCCCTGCTCGCGGTCTCTTCCGACGAGGTCCTGCTCGGCGTCTTCATGCTCGAGGACACCATCCGCCCCTCGGCCGCGGCCGCGGTGAAGGCGCTCAAGGACATGGGGCTGGAAGTCTGCCTCGTCTCCGGCGACCGCAACGCCGCCGCCTACCGCGTCGCCGAGGCCGTGGGCATCAACACCGTCTTCGCCGAGACCCGCCCCGAGGAGAAGGCCGGCATCGTGCGCCGCCTCCAGCAGGACGGGCGGAAGGTCGCGATGGTCGGCGAGGGCTTCAACGACGCGCCCGCCTTGTCCCACGCCGACATCGGCGTGGCGCTGGCCACGGGCACCGACGTCGCCGTCGAGTCCGCGGACCTCACGCTGATGAACCCGGACCTGACCTATCTCGCCAAGGCCATCAAGCTCTCGCGCCGCATCCGCGGCGTCATCCGCCAGAACCTGGCGTGGGCTTTCGCGTACAATCTCCTGCTGGTGCCCGTCGCGGCCGGCGCGCTGTACCCCAAGTGGGGGATATTGCTGCGGCCCGAGTTCGCGGGCGCGGCGATGGCGCTGAGCTCCATCTCGGTCGCGTTGAACTCGTTGAGACTGCGGAGGAAAGATGTCTAAGAAGCCCCAGACGCCCCTGATCTACGGCTACAACCCGGACCTCGCGCTCTCGGGCGCCGACGCGCCGCTGCCGCCCATCGAGACCTGGCCCAACCAGTACAAGGGCTACGAGATCCGCATCGACCTCCCCGAGTTCACCTCGGTGTGCCCCAAGACCAAGCTGCCCGACTTCGGCACCCTCACCGTGCGCTACCTGCCCAACAAGCTGTGCCTGGAGCTCAAGAGCTTCAAGTACTACATGCTCGGCTACCGCAACATGGGCATCTTCTACGAGAACGCGGTCAACCGCGTCCTCGACGACGTGGCGAAGGCCACGAAGCCCGTCTGGCTCGAGGTCACCGGCAAGTTCACCCCGCGCGGCGGCATGATGTCCACCATCACCGCGCGCTGGCCGCGCAAGGCTTTCGGCCCGCGTTGAAGCCCGCCGCGGTCCTCACGGCCGTCGGGGCCGTCCTGCTCTTCGCCCGCCTGGGGGAGCCCGCCCTGTGGCAGGACGAGGCCGAGACCGCGATGCGCGCGGTCACCATCCTCGAGACCGGCCTGCCGCGCACCCACCTGAACGGCGTCCTGGTCACCGCCCAGTCCTCCTTGGCCGCGGTGGAGGGGAACTCCGCGGGCGTGTGGACGTGGAACACCTGGCTGCCGGCCTATCTCGTCGCGGGTTCCTTCGCCGTGCTCGGCCGCACGCCCTTCGCCGCGCGCCTGCCGTTCGCTTTGGCCGCCTTGCTGACCCTGTGGCTGTCCTGGCGCTTGTTCCGTGACGCGAACCAAGACCGCCCTTGGGCGTCCGAGTCCGGACTGGCCGTGCTCGCCTTCTCCGCGCCGTTCCTGCTCTTCGCGCGCCAGTCGCGCTACTACGCCTTGGTCGCGCTGGGGACCGTGCTCGTCCTGTTCGCGTGGCGGGCGCTGCTGACGAAGCGGCCGCGGGCCGGACTCGCGCTCGCGCTGGCCCTCAACTTCCTGCTCCATGCGTCCTTCGCCTTCTTCGCCATCGCGGCGCTGGCATTGGCGCTCGACGCGGCTCTGCGGCGCGAGGAATGCGTCCGTGAGAGCCGCTTCGGAGAGGCGGCCGTGCTGACCGCCGCGCTCGCCGTCCCCGCGGCTTGGTACTTCCGGGTGTGGGACAGGCCGGGCAACCATGGGTACGCCGCGGCAGAGGGGCTGGAGTTCCTCAAGACCTTCCTGCTGTGGGGCGCGCGCTTCGTCGTGCCGGCGGCTTTGCCGGCCGCGGTCCTGCTCAAGCGCGCCGCGCTGGGCAGGAAGGCCGCCCCGCTGCTCGTGCTCGCGGCCGGCGCCGCCGTCTACGTCGGTCTGAGCGGGGAGGGCGTCCTCTCGCGGCTGGCCGCGCTCGCGGCGCTGGGGGGCCTGGCCGCGGAGGCGTTCGTCCCCGCGCGCCGCGGCGTCATGGAACTGCGCCGCATGAGCGCGCTGTTCCTCTGCGCCACGCTCGTCCTGCTGTCCTTCACGGCGGCCGAGCCCTACGGCCGCTACCTCGCGGGCGTCCTGCCGCTGTGCGCCTTCGTGTGCGGGCGATGGGTCTCGGAGCTGGCCGGGGGGCGGCCCTGGGTCGTCGCGGGATTGACGGTCCTGCTCGTCGTCGAGGGGGGCGTCTGCGCGGGGCCGGCGCTCGCCGCCGCGGCGCTGGCCGCGCCGGCGCTGGCGGTGTCGGTGTCCGGCATGATGCGCCTGCGGCTGCGC
>CAZTZW010000042.1:0-12784 GCA_964618085.1 uncultured Elusimicrobia bacterium | reverse complement strand
GCCGACGCCCGCTCCGGAGCCCCCGAAAGAGGCCGTCAAGGCCGCTCCGCAGCCCCACGGGATGCGCCCGCCGAAGCCTTCTTTGCTGACCGACGCCCCCAAGCCCCGCGAGACCCCCAAGCTCGCCGGCCCGGGGGCCGCGCCCGCCAAACCCGCCGCCCCCGCGGCCGACGGCGCCCGGCCGAAGGCCAAGCCCATCTCCTTCCGCGTGCGCGCCACCACCGCCAAGTCCGTCGCCCTCGTGGGCGCGTTCATCGTGCGCGGCGGGCGCATGGAGATGAAGAAGGACGCCGAGGGCGTCTGGGAAGCCGAGGTCTATCTGCACCCCGGTTCTTACCGCTACTTCTTCGCCATCGATAAGAAGAAGGTCCTCGACCCCGAGAACCCTCGCTCCGAGTCCGGCTACTCCCTGCTGGCCGTCCCCTAAGATTCCTTAATAAGGAATTCGCGCGGAGTAACCGCGCCCGCGCCCCTGCCGCCATAGTTCTGTAACACCCCACGGCTACCCTTGGCCTTGTGACGAGGCGAATGACCGCGTGGGCGTTCTATGCCGCACTGGCGTGCGCCCCGCTATCGGCCTGGGCCGCCAACACCCCGCGCCATTCCCACACGGCCTCGCTCATGCCGACGGGGAACATGGTCATCGCCGGGGGCGTCTCCCTCGGCGGCGTGCCCATCAACCTCGTCGAGCTCCGCCTCACCTCGCGCGACGGCAGCGCGCTCGACGCGGCGCCCATGAGCGTGGCGCGTGCCTCGCACACCGCCACGGTGATGGTCAACGGCCGCCTGCTCGTCACGGGCGGCTGGAACACCGGCGTGACCATCCTCAACACCGCGGAGGTCTACGACCCCTCGACGAACGCATGGACGCCGACGGGCAACAACATGTCCTCCGTCCGCTTCAACCACACGGCGACCTTGCTCGACGACGGGCGCGTGCTCGTCTGCGGCGGCCAGACCAACCTCGCCGTGCCCGCCGTGACGGCGTCGTGCGACACCTACGACCCGGCCACCAACCTGTTCACGCCCACGGCCGGCAGCATGCAGCAGGGCCGCGCCATCCACACGGCCGTCAACCTCAAGAACGGGCAGGTATGGTTCGCCGGCGGCTGGAACCCGGCCGTCAACCCGACCTACCTGGCGACCACCGAACGATTCAACCCGACGACCGGGCTGTTCAACTCCGCCGCGCCTCTGGCCCAGGGCCGCGCCTTCCACACGGCCACCATGAGCGGCGACGGCAAGGTCCTCGTCGCCGGCGGCTACAACGGCGACAACGCGCTCATCAACGCCAACAACTTCGGCATCCTGCAAACCGCCCAGATATACGACCCCGTCACCAACAGCATGTCGCCGGCGGCCTCGCTCGGCGCGCGCCGCATGATGCACTCGGCGACGCTGAGCTCGGACGGTCTCATCCGCCTGATGGGCGGCCTCGGCAACGTCGCCACGACCTACGTCCTCAGCGAGATCACGGGCAAGCGCCTCCTGCCCGGCAGCAACGTCACCGTCTCCTTCACCCCGCCGACCGACCACCTGACGACCGGCACGGTGTCGGGGGGAATCCTCACGATGGGCATGGAGCTCCAGCTCGGGACCCCGGTGACGGGCATCATCGAGGACGGCGAGGTCTGGCTGTCCTCCCCGGCCATCAACTTCGAGGACGTCCAGATCCAGTTCACCCCGGCCAGCGAGAACAACTCCGCCGTCGGCCTGCGCATCCCCTTGAGCGGCATGCGCGTCGACTGCCGCACTCCGCTGGACACCGTCGAAGCCAGCTGCGGCGTCATGAGCGGGAACTTCAGCCTCGCGAACGTCCAGGGACGCGTCCACACGGCTCCCACGCCCCTCGTCTTGACCGGCATCACCCCGACCATAACGGCCGGCTCGCTCAGCTTCGCCGGACCTCTCGGCGCCAACCAGATCGCCGCCATCACCGGCGGCAACTTCACCGTCACGATGGACATCCTGGTCAACCAGGCCTTCATCGGCGGCACCCTCTCCAGCGGCACGGCCACTCTGGTGTCCGGAGGCTTCGTCAAGGTCACGTCGATGAGCGTCCAACTCGACGGCGGCTTCGGCTCCTTCACCTCCGGCCTCATCACCGCTGCGCCGGGCGGCACCCACGGCCAGGCCACCATCACCGTCACCTTCTCGGACCTGAGCGGCGTCATCACCGGCGATCAGTCGGCCGGCGCCGTCGCCTCGCCCCAGGACCTCACGGGGCTCCCGGTCAACGGCCTCAGCGGCTCCGTGCGCCTGATGCCGACCAATATCAACCTGATCAACAAGACGTTCACCATCAACCGCTCCACGATGATCATCCGGGCCATGAGCTTCGGCGCGCCCGAGTTCTACCACTCGGGCCTGAACTCGTGGGATTGGCAGCCGCCCAGCGGCTCGGCGGTGACCGCCTCCACGTTCGCCAGCATCGGCCTGACCGGCACCGTCCTCCCTAATAACGACGTCGTGTTCTGGGGCGGCCGGGAGACCCGGACGGGGCTGCCGCGCGTCGGCCAGTCCCGCACGGTCGTCTATACGGGTTGGGGTCCCGCGAGCTCTCCCATCGGCATTCCCCGCGCCCTTCACACCTCGACCTTGCTGCCCGACGGCAAGATCCTCATCGCCGGCGGCACCAACGGCCCCAACATCCTGCGCTCGGCCGAGATCTTCGACCCCGAGACCGAGACGTTCACCCGCACCACGGGCATGATGCAGGAGGTGCGCGACCTTCACACCGCGACCCTCCTGCCCAACGGCCGCGTGCTGCTGGCCGGCGGCTTCACGACCAATACGACCAGCACCGGCTCCACCGCGACCTCCGAGATCTACTACCCGGACACCAAGGTCTTCCTGCCCGCCGCCCCGATGTTCAACGCGCGCAGCAACCACACGGCCGTGCCCATGCCCGACGGCGGCGTCTTCGTCGCCGGCGGCTTCGGCCCCAACGACGTCATCACCGACACCGCCGAGGTCTTCTACTCGACGGCCCTGGCGTGGCGGACGGCGCCGAGCATGCCCTCGGCGCGCGCGCTGCACACGATGACCTTGCTCAAGGACGGCCGCATCCTGCTGGCCGGCGGCGTGAACTCGGGCGGCGTGCTCAACTCGGTCGTCGCCTTCAACACCTTGACGGGAGCCTGGAGCGTCCTTGCGCCCATGCCCATCGCCCTGCACTCGCACTCGGCCACCTTGCTGCTCGACGGCCGCGTCCTCGTCGCGGGAGGCAACAACGGGCTCGGCGAACAGGACGTGTCCATGGTCTACGACCCCGCGGCCAACACCTGGACCAACACCCTCTTCGCGGGGGCGGGCCCGCTGAGCCAGCCCCGCTTCAGCCACAACGCCATCCTCCTGCCCAACGGCAACGTGATGATCAGCGGCGGCACCGAGCGCTTCGGCTCCATCCGGGACCAGATCGAGGTCTACCACCCCACGGCCGGCTCCTGGGCCGAGCACGGCACGTTCGCCATCGGCCCGAACCGGCGCGCGTACCACACCATGAGCCTCGCGCCGAACGGCAAGCTCTACGCCATCGGCGGCAGCGACGGCACCATCGGAGGCACGGGCAGCCTGCTGTGGACCACCGTCGAGACCTCCCACCTCTCGACCGAGCCGGACATCTACAGCAAGACCGGCTCTCCGGGCCTGCGCCGCTCGAGCATCACGGCCACCACCACGTCGCCCTTCCTGCCGAACACCCTCTTCACGACCGTCGGCCAGCAGTTCCGGGGGGGGACGGAGGCCTCAGGAGGCGGCGCGGGCGCGGCCAACTCTTCGTTCAGCCATCCTCGCCTCACGCTCCAGTCGCTCGACGGCTCCGGCGGCTCGGGCACCCAGGGCCAGTCCGGCTTCATCCTGGACCTCACCACCCAGGTCTACCTCAACCCCTCGAACCTGGCGACGCTGAACTCCTCCGTCACCGTCCAGCTCCCCGCGTCCTCCGCACAGCTCCCCATGGGCTGGTACGGCGTGCGCGTCAGCGCCAACGACGTCCATTCCCCGTCGCGCATCGTCCAGGTCGGCCCTCTCAGGCCGACGGTCGCGCCGACCACGGTCGTCGCCCTGCCCCAAGGACACTCCTCGATGACCTGGACCTGGACCGCCGTTCCGGGCGTGGACGGCTACAACGTCTACCAGGCGACCACCGGCGTGCTCATCTCCACGTCCGCGACGACGACCTTCACCCAGACCGGCCTGGCGTCCAACACCACGGCCTCCGTGCACGTCGCGGGCTTCACCCTGAGCGGCGACGGCCCGCTGGGCATCGGCGCGACGAACTACACCTTCACCTCGACGGTCACCAACGTGACCATCGCGTCGGTCACCTTCACGAACCTGCGGCTGTTCTGGGACATCAACGGCAACGAGCCCGGCACCATCTACGAGGTGAGCCAGTCCACCGACAACTTCGTCGGCTCCTTCTCGACGCCGGTGCCCACCGTCCTGGGCAACACCACCAACTTCGCCCTCATCGAGAACCTCTTCCCCAACACGAACTACAGCTTCCGCGTGCGCGCCTTCAACGGCGCCGGCGTCCCGGGCGGCTTCAGCAGCGTGGTCTCGACGCTGACGCGCACGAGCATCGACCTCATCTCGGCCACCCCGGGCCTGAACATCATCAACTGGGGTTGGACCAACCCCGCCGGAGCGCTCAGCTTCCGCGTCTACAACGCGACCACGGGCGTGCTGCTCGCCGCGCCTGCCGCCGTCGGCGCCAACACCAACTTCGCGGACGCCCCGCTGGCCACCAACAGCCGCCGCGCCATCCTGGTCAGCGCCGTCACCGCGGCCGGCGAGGGGCCGCTGCTACCCTCGGCGACCGTCTTCACTTTGGCCCAGCCGCCGCTGGCCGCCACCCCGCATATCTCGCCCGTCTCGACGGGCAGCATCGTGACGAATTGGGACATCAACAACAACCCCACCAACACCCAGTACCGCGCCGTGTTCTACCGGGTCGGCAGCACCACGCCCGTCTCGGACACCACCGTCCCCGGCACGGTCATCCGTGCGGGAGCGGGCGGCCTGCAGCCCGCGACCCTCTACCTGAGCTCCGTGGCCGCCGTCAACGGCGACGGAATCGAGAGCGCCTGGCTCGTCGGCTCCACCTACACGGACTCCCAAGAGCCCAGCAACGTGACCGTGCTCAACACGACGCCCGTGTCCATCACGCTGAGCTGGGACCGCCGCAACAACGGACCGGACGTGCAGTTCCAGGTCACCTACAGCTCGGACCAGTTCGTCTCCCACATCGCGACGGCCGTGCCGTTCTCGTCCGCCTTCAACGGCTCCTCCACGACCATCAACGGACTCAACACCGGCACGACCTATTGGCTCCAGGTGCAGGCCCGCACGCCGCACGGCAAGGCCGGCAACGCCGTCCCGACCGCGCTGGACCTGAGCACCGTCACGTTCAACGGCGGTGCGCCCTTCGGCGCGCTGGCCGGCGTCCTCGAGTCCGACGCGGAGTCGCAGATATTCGGCAGCATCGGCGGCGGCCGGCAGGTCGACCTGCGCTCTCCCATCGGCGCCTTCTCGAGCGACGTGACGATGACCATCTCCTCGTTCAACGTGGTGGGCACGCTGTGTCCCAACGGCGTCAATGTGGCCCTGTCGCTGACCAACGTCCCCAACCTCCAGCCGCTCAAGCCCGTCTTCCTCACCTTCTCTTATACGCCCGCCGAGGCGCCCGGCATCTCCGCCAACAGGCTCACGCTGTTCCGCTACGAGCCCATCAGCGGCACCTGCGTCCCCTTGGAGACCGTCGCGACGGCCGATACCGTACGCGCCAAGATCAACCACTTCTCCCTGTTCCAGCTGGGCCAGACCACCTTGGCCACCAGCGCCAGCACCGCCCGCATCTTCCCGAACCCCTACCGAACCGCCGTCGACAGCTACGTCACCATCGACAACGTCCCGCCGTCCGCTCGCGTGCGCATCTTCACCCTGCGCGGCGAGCTCGTGCTGGACCAGACGGTCGGCGCCACCGGCGTGCTGACGTGGTCCGGGAACAACGGCGCCGGCCGCGTCGTCGCCAGCGGCCTGTACCTGGTCATGATCGACCACGGCTCGTCCAAGAAGATCTTGAAGCTCTCGCTGCTCAGATGATGATCCGCCTGCTCGCCGCCCTGCTCGCGCTGGCCGCCTTCCCGGCGGCCGCGGCGGATTTCACCCGGGCGTCGGCGGGCTCGACGGGCTCGGAGTTCCTGCTCTTCGACACGAGCGCCCGCGGCATAGCCATGGGCGGCGCTCACGTGGCCGCGACCAACGACGCCTCCGCCGTCTACTGGAACCCCGCCGGTCTCGCGCAGATCCCGCGGATGTCGGCGACCTTCATGCACTCGCGCTACGTCGCCGACATCGCCTACAGCGCCGCGGCCGGCGCGGCCCGCATCAACGATTCCTCCGTGCTGGCCGCGGGAGTGCGCTACCTCGACGCCGGCACCATCGACCGCACCGACATCAACGGCCTCACCCGCGGCACATTCAACCCGCGCGCCTACGTCGCCGAGCTCGGCTGGGGCCAGTCCATCTACGACCTCTCCGACAGCGAGATGGACGTAGCCGTCGGCGTAGCCGTGAAGGCCATCCGCTCCGAGTTCGGCATGACGGCCACCGGCTACGGCAGCGACTACGGCCTGCAGGCGCGCTTCTACACCGCCGCGCAGACCTACGACGTCGGCGTCGCGGTCCAGAACCTGGGCATGGGCCAGAAGTTCGACAAGGTCCGCGACTCCATGCCCGCCCGCCTGCGCATCGGCGGGGGCATGCGCCCCGTCAAGCCCCTGCTCCTGACGGCCGAGCTCCTGGCGCCCATCAACAACGCCCCGCACGGCGCCCTCGGCATGGAGTGGCAGCTCGAGCGCGAGCGCACGGCCAAGATCGCGCTGCGCGGGGGATTCAACACGCTCACCGCCCAGTCGCTGGGCTTCGCCTCGGGGCTGACCTTCGGCTTCGGCGTCGGCCTCTCCGACTTGAGCTTCGACTACGCCTTCGTGCCGCTGGGCGCGCTCGGCGCCCAGACGCACCGTCTCTCCATCAGCTTCAACCTGCCGGCCAAGATCTCCCGACGCTACCGCGAGCGCTAGAAATGGACGACCCCTGGAAGAAGGATAAGGACCAGCCGCCGCGACCCGTCCCGCCCGCGCCCCCGCGACCCGAGTGGATACGTCCCGCCGGGGTCCCCGCTCCCGGGCCGCTCCCCGCGGCTCCCGGCTCCGCCGCCGCCGCCGGCCTCTCGCCGATGATGGACTTCTTCACGCGCCGCATCGAGGCCCTCGAGAAGGACCTGGCGCTGGAGCGCGAGCGGGCCCTCACCGCCCAGAACATGCTCTCCCAGCAGGACGCCCTGCGCTCCGAGGTGGACGGCCACCTCAAGTCGCTCACCGACCAGCTTCGCCGGGAGAAGGCCGAGCGCGACGGCGACGAGGCGAAGACCCACGCGCAAGGCCGCGTGGACGCGCTCGAGAAGCGTCTCGACGAAATGCACGGCACCTTCGCCGCGCTCCTCAAAGACGCGGTCGCCAAGCGCGACGCGCTGCCCAGCAACGCCATCGAATCGCTCGGCGCCGAGCTGACCGTCTTCCGCCGCACCGTCAAGGACGTCGCCGACCAGGTCTCGCGCTGGCGCGACGAGATGAAGGACCTGCCCCAGGTCATGCCCCGCGTCGAGGAGCTCGCCCGGCGCCTGCCGCAGGACGAGGAGCGCTTCGAGGCCCACATCGCGCGCCGCCTCGACGAGTTCGCCTCGCGCATGACCGGCACGCTCGCCGACTGGGAGCGCCGTCAGGAACTCGAGCTCCAGAAGCAGGAGGAGCGGCTCATCGAGCTGACCCGCGAGCGCGCCGCCACGGCGCGCCTCTGGGAAGAGCAGGCCCACCAGATCACGCGCGAGCAGGAGCGCGGCCGCTCCGCCCGCGAGTCCGAGGTCGCGGCCCAGATCGCCGCTCTCTCCGAGAAGCTCGACGGCCTCGCGGCCGACGCCCGGGCCTCCGGGACCGCCGGAGCCTCCCTGCGCGAGCAGCTCGAGCGCATTTCGCGCGCGCTGAGCGAGCGCCCGCACGCCAAGGACCAGGTCATCGCCGGCCTCGAGGAGGAGAAGGAGGACCTCCGCCGGGCCCTGCGCGACCGTCACGACGCGCTGCGCCGCTACTCGGACGAGAGGCGCGCCGTCGAGAAGTCGCTGGGCGACGGCCTCGTCTCCGCGCACGCTCAGATCGACGCCGAGAGAGAGCGGGCGCAGGCCGCCGAGAGCAAGGCCGCCGAGGCCCGCGGCGACGTTTCCGCGCTCAACGGGCGCATCGCCGACCTCGAACTCGTCGTCGCGCAGCGCGACGAGCGCATCCTCTCCATCTCGGCCGAGCGCGACCAGCTCACCCGGGCCCTCGTCGCCGAGGCCGACCGGGTGCGGGCGGGACTCGCCTCGCGCGCCTCGGCCGAAGAGGCCTGGAACAAGAAGGTCCTCGAGCTCCAGGCCCGCCTGGACGCCGAGACCGCCCGCCGCCAGGACGAGAGCGGCGCGCTCTCGGACCTGCGCCTGAAGCTCGCCGCCGTCACCGAGCAGATGGCGCGCGCCCTCCAGGAGCGCGACGCGACCGTCGCCCGCTTCGCGGAGTGGGACGCCGACCGCAAGCGCCTCCTCGAGGCCCTGAAGCAGAAGGACGAGATGGTCTCCATGCTCACCGCCGCCTTCCACGGCGCCCTCGGCAAGCCGCCCGCCTAGTTTCAACTTGAGGGACAGGCACCTAAGTTGAATTTTCAACTTAGGTGCCTGTCCCTCAAGCGTATTGCTAGAATCCCGTCGTGAAAGCGGTGCTCCTCACGGCGTTCGGCGGTCCCGAGAACCTCGTCCTGCGCGAGGTGCCCGAACCCGTCGCGGGGCCCGGCGAGGTGCTGGTGCGCGTGCGCGGCTGCGCGCTGAACCATCTCGACCTCTGGGTCCGCGCCGGCCTGCCCGCGGCCAAGGTCAAGCTCCCGCACATCCTCGGCAGCGACGTCGCCGGCGAGGTGGCGGCCCTGGGCCCCGGCGTCACCGAGGTGCGCGTCGGCGACAAGGTCGCGGTGCACCCCGGCCGCTCCTGCGGGAGCTGCGCGGCCTGCCTCGACGGACGCGAGCCCGACTGCCCGGAGTACGGCATCATCGGCGCCTACGGCGGCCTGACGGGGGGGTACTGCGAGTTCCTCACGGTGCCCGAGAAGCATCTCCTGCGCCTGCCGCACGAGGACATGAGCTTCACGGACGCGGCGTCGCTGCCGTTGGCCGCGCTCACCGCGTGGAGCATGCTCAAGACCGAGGGCCGGGTCGCGACCGGGCAGACCGTGCTCGTCGTCGGCGCCGGCTCGGGCGTCTCGGTGATGGCCATCCAGATCGCGCGCGCTCTCGGCGCGCGCGTCATCGCGACGACGACCGACGCCTCCAAGCTGGATAAGGCGCGCGAGCTCGGCGCCCACGACGTCGTCCACCATCCGCCCGAGGACCTCGCGCGCTCGGTGCGCAAGCTCACCGGCGGCGCGCTGGCCGACGTCGTCTTCGAGCACGTGGGCAAGGCCGTCATCGGCGAGGCCCTCAAGTGCCTCAAGCCCTCGGGCCGCCTGGTGACCTGCGGCGCGACCTCCGGCTTCGACGCGACCATCGACCTGCGCTACGTGTTCTCCAAGCGCCTGAAGATCCTAGGCGCGCGGATGGGCAACCTCGCCGAGATGCGCGAGGTCTGGAAGCTGGCGGCCGACGGGCGCCTGCGCCCCGTCGTCGACAAGGTCTACCCGCTGGCCGACGCGCGCCTGGCGCACGAGCGCCTGGAGAGCCGGGGCCACTTCGGCAAGGTCGTGCTCGCCGCGTGAACGCCCGCGCCTGGGGCCTGCTCGCCGCGCTCGCACTGAGCCTCCCGTTCTGGGACCTCGGCGCGCCGCTCCTCGAGGTCGACGACGCCCGCTACGCGCAGGTGCCCGCCGAGATGCTCGCCTCCGGCGACTGGACCAAGCCGGCCCTCAACGGGCTCGACTACATCGAGAAGCCGCCGCTGTGGTACTGGCTCGCGGCGGCGTCGTACCGCGTCCTGGGCGTCTCGGAGGCGGCGGCGCGCCTGCCGCTGGCCCTGCTCTCCCTGCTCGGCGCCCTCGGCGCGTGGTGGCTGGGCGCCTGGCTCTACTCGCCCGCCGTCGGCCGCGTCGCCGGCGTCGCGACGGCCAGCGGGCTGCTGTGGGCCCTGCTCTCGCACAACATGACGCTCGACATGCCGGTCAGCGTGTTCTTGTTCGGGACGACGGCTTTCGCGCTGCGCGCGATGCTCAAACCTGAGGACGGCCGCTGGGCCGCGCCCGCCGCTTGGGCGTGCGCCGGCCTGGCCTTCCTGAGCAAGGGACTCATCTCGGTGCTCTTCCCCGCGGCCTGGGTCGTCGGCCTGGCCGTCCTGCGCCCCGAACTGCGCGCGGGCGCGGCGGCACTCCTGCGTCCCGAGGGCCCGCTCATCGCGGCCTCCATCGTGCTGCCGTGGCTGTTCGCCATCCAGAAGGCCAAGCCGGACTTCTTCCAGGTCTTCTTCGTCGAGCAGCACTTCCAGCGCTTCCTGACGCCCAAGTACAACCGCGGCGCCGGCTGGTGGTTCTACCTCGCCGTCCTGCCGCTGGGCCTCCTGCCGTGGACGGTGCCCGCCGTCGCGGGGTTCTGGCGCGCCGTGAAGAAGCCGTTCGGGGGGGACGTCCGCGACTTCGCGCTGGCCTGCTGGGTGATCGGCGTGACCTTCTTCTTCTCCATCTCTCACTCGAAGCTCGCGACTTACGTATTGCCGGTCGTGCCGTTCTGCGCCGTCCTCGCCGCGAGATACTTAGAAGACGGTCTCACGCCGAAGGCCAATCGTTCGTTGTTGTTCGTCGGTTCTTCGTTGTCGTTGCTTTCCGTTCTCGCGGGAATCGCCGTGCTGTCCGGAAAGGTTCCGCCGAAGGCGCTCCCCGCCGGCGCCGTCCCCGCCGTCTACATCGGCCTCGCCGCGCTGTTGATCCTAGGCGCCGTTCAGGCCGTCGCCTCGAGGTCGGAAAAACCCGCGTTGCCGTTGTTGGCCGGCGGCATCCTCGCCTGGGGCCTGTCCCTCTGCGCCCTCCGCGCCGCCGAGCCGTTCACGAGCGCCCGCGCCATCGGACAGGCCGTGCGAGAGAGGGCGAAGCCCGGCGACGAGGTCTGGACCTACGGCACCTACTTCCACGGCCTGCCGTTCTATTCCGGCAAGAAAGTAGACCGCATGGTCTACTTCGTCGGCGAGTTCCACTACGCCAAGCGCGACCCCGGCAACGAGCAGCGCTTCGGCGACGACGACGAGATGCGCCTGCTGCCTTTGCCGGGGAAGACCGTCTTCGTCGCCTACCGGAGCTTCGAGCGCCCGCACCTGCTCAAGCAGCCCAAGGCGGGCTCGGTCGTCTCCGACCGCGACTTCGGGAGCTGGGCGTTGGCCGAAGTCCGCGCGCCCTAAGAGCGCCTGACAATACCCGGCGCTTATGGGCCGCTGCGCGTGACGACGGTGCGCTTGCGGTCCTTCGCGCGCGCCGAGAGACGGTAGCCGATGTTGCCCGCGTCGATGCGCAGGCTCTCCAGGTCGAAGAGGTCCTTGATGGCGGTCGAGAACTGCTCGGCGTCGCCGCTGACCTCGGCCATGGCCGCCATGTCGCTGGTATAGGAGCCGTAGCGCTCCTTGTGCGCCGCCTGGATGCGCGCGAGCACGTCCAGGCCCTCGCGCGCGCGCTCGACCGCGAGCAGGTCGGAGGGCGTGGGCCGCGTCAGCGTGAGCCAGACGTTGCCCCCGAACAGGGCGACCGCGCCGAGTGCGCCCGCCATGAACAGCACCGCGCCCTCGCCGCGGCCCTTGGGATAGGCCTCGACCACGACGGTCCCGGCGAGGAGGTCGTGCAGGGCCCGGGTATCGGAGCGGAACAAGGCCACGAGGAAGCCCAGGTTGCACAGCGGAAAGCTCAGCAGCCAGCACAGCGCCCGCGCCAGCGCGCGCCCAGGGCGGAGGGGCTCGCCGTCCTTGGCGAGGACGCGCAGGCCCATGAGGCGCTTGCCGACCCCGCCGCCCGTCGCGTTGGCGGCGAACTGGTAGAACACGGCCAAGGTGATCCACGCCGCGGAGATGCGCGACAGGCTGTCGGCGTCCAGCGGGCGCCCCAACGGGCCGCCCCACGCGAAGGTCGTCGCGACGACGCCCAGGGCGAAGGGCAAAGTGTCCAGCATGTAGGCCACGAAACGGTCGCTGAAGCGCGCCGCCCGCAGTTCGACGACCGGCCCCTGGCCTTCCATGCGGGACTGAGTATAGGCCGTCCGGGGGGCTAAAATCAAGCGCCTGGCCCGGTCCTATAGGAAGATGGGCCCTTTGCCCTTGGAGGGTAGGCCCACAGACCCGCGTGGGGGGGGCGCGATTCCCCTATCATATCGCCATGAACGCAATGACCCGGCTGTCGCGCACGATCGCGGTTTCCCTGAGCCTCGCCCTCCTCAACGGCGCCTTCGCCCCGGAAGCCCTCGCGCACGTCGTGGGCCGCGTCCCCGTGACCAACGCCCCCGTGGGCGCCCCCATCGTCGCCCCCGGCATCTCCGGCGTCCAGACGAACGTCCTCACGCTCACCGCCCCGAACCTCGGCCTGACCGCGGCGACTCCCGGCCTGTCCGCCGCGCCCGTCCTCTCCGCTCCCGCCGCGCTCCAGGCGCCCGCCGCCGCCGCAGCCGCCCACGACGCTCCCGCGGCCGGCCAGACCGCCGCGTTCAGTTTTTTGTATTCCGCGATTTTTTCTTCCTTGA